>NZ_JACAIJ010000017.1:0-1083 GCF_030325485.1 Acinetobacter sp. R933-2 | reverse complement strand
TATAAATTGTATAAATTGTATAAATTGTATAAATTGTATAAATTGTATAAATTGTATAAATTGTATAAATTGTATAAATTGTATAATATAAATTGTATAAATTGTATAAATTGTATAAATTGTATAAATTGTATAAATTGTATAAAAAATTTATAACCCCCATATAAACCAATTGCAAGTTAAAGCTTCTTATTTAATTGATATTTATAAATCGATTTTTTCATCCATAGATCAATATCTGCATTTTTTAATAAATTAAAATTTTCCTCTCCTATATGATTACTTATTTTTTCAAGCACTTTATTATCGACTAAATTTTTTCCTAGATAATCAAGACATACTATTGCTCTACCGATATCGTGCATTGAATACTGCAATAGACGTTTATTACTTGTATGTATAAATCTTACTCTTGCACCACATATATCAATCTCGCGTGAATAACCACTCGTGAGAAAAACTAGCGTTAAAGGCATTTGAGTACTTATTCGAAACCGGTTCGCTACCTCTGCTCCATGTAATTGTATAACCTGAGTTCGATGAAATCCACTTAACCTTTTAGCATATTTTGGAAAGTTGGCTTATTGGGGTTCAAACAATAAGCCACTACAGCAGCCATGATATTCACCATGAAATTATTTACCGAACGATGACGTGAATGTTCAAGTTGATGTAAATTTTTTAATTGATCATTCACTGTTTCGATCAATCCTCTTCTGCAAAGTAATTGTTTTTCTTCTTCAGTTTGGATGGGTTTATTTTTCATATTCCGACGTGATGGGGTCAATATTTTCAGTCCTCTTGCTGCTAAAGCTTCGGCTTTTGCTTTGCTCAAATAGCCTTTGTCTCCGAGTAGGATCCCTTTTAATTCTTGAGTTAAAGATTCTAATATAGCAACATCATGAACATTTCCCGATGTCAGCTTGAGATTAATAATTTCACCTAAATTATTGATAACGAGATGTAATTTAAAACGGCTTTGTTGCACAAACCTATCTGTAAAGGCTTTTTCAGCGATATAATTTTCAAATGAAGAAGCCTACACACAAAATCTACCGCACAACCAATTGGCCCGCATATAAC
>NZ_JACAIJ010000016.1:0-77757 GCF_030325485.1 Acinetobacter sp. R933-2 | reverse complement strand
CCAATGGTGAAAAAGTTGACGTAACTGCCAAAGATGAAGCAGGTAACGTTTCAGATAAAACTGAAGTGACTGCACCAATCATTTCAACTGGTGAAGCTGCTGATATTATTGGTGATATTCTTCTGGTTGGTGCTGGTGAAGACGGTATCTTTAATGCTGATGAATTAGGCACAGATGGAAAAGTTGATGTCATTATTCAATTGGGCAAGGATGCTCAAGTTGGCGATATTATCCGAATTAATGGTGAAGAACATACCATTACACAAGCGGAAAAAGATGCTGGTCAACTAGAAACAGAAGTTGCTGTACAAGAAGGCAATAATCAAATTGTTGTTGAAGCAACAGATAAAAATGGCAACATCGATAAAGAAATCAAAGATTTTATTGTAGATACCATTCCTGCGGATATTGTTGGTGCAATCACTTATCCAAGTGATAGTTATGATGATTTAATTTCAACACATACCATTAAAGTTCATGTAGAACTGGGTAAAGATGCTGAAGTGGGTCAAGTTGTTACAGTGAATAATACTGATTATGTATTAACACAAAGTGATCTTGATCAAGGTTATGTTGTGGCTATAGTGCCTGTGGTGAATGGTGATAATTTAATTACTGCTGAAGCAAAGGATAATGAAGGTAACTTAGATAAAACATCAGACACAGTAAATGTTCAAATCACTGAAACTGGTGGTGAAATGGGCAATATTATTGACGATGCTTTCTTCCCTGAGGCTGGTGCTGACAATATTCTAAATAAAGAAGAATTTGGAACAGATGGAACAGCTAAAGTAGAAATTACTTTAGGTGCAGATGCGCAAGTTGGTGATGTGATTACTGCTGGCGGTGTCAAACATATCATCACTCAAGCAGATCTAGATAATAAAAAAGTAGAAATAGAAGTACCTTTAAACGAAGGTAATAATTTTGTTTATATTTCTGCTACAGGTTCTACCGGCGCTTTTGATCAAACTTATATTAATATTGAAGTCGATACTTTAGCACCAGATGCACCAAGTGATGTTGTGATCAGTGAAGATGGTTCAACTGTTACGGGTAAAGCAGAATCAGGTTCAACGGTTGAAATCAAAGACAAAGATGGCAACATTTTAGGTTCAGGTACAGCAGACGAAAATGGTGATTTCACTGTTGGCTTGGATACACCATTAACCGATGGTGAAAAAGTTGATGTGACTGCCAAAGATGAAGCAGGCAACGTTTCAGCTCCAACAGAACTCACTATGTCAGGCGAAACTGGTGCTACGGGCGAAACTGGTGAAACTGGTGGTACAGGCGAAACTGGTGCTACTGGCGAAACTGGCGCTACAGGTGAAACTGGTTCAACTGGTGAAACTGGTGCTACAGGCGAAACTGGCGCTACAGGCGAAACTGGTTCAACTGGTGAAACGGGTGCTACAGGTGAAACTGGCGCTACTGGTGAAACCGGCGCTACAGGCGAAACTGGTGCTACGGGCGAAACGGGTGCTACAGGCGAAACGGGTGCTACAGGCGAAACGGGTGCTACAGGCGAAACGGGTGCTACAGGCGAAACTGGTTCAACTGGTGAAACGGGTGCTACAGGTGAAACTGGTGCTACAGGCGCTACTGGTGAAACCGGCGCTACAGGCGAAACTGGTGCTACAGGCGAAACTGGCGCTACAGGCGAAACTGGCGCTACTGGTGAAACCGGTGCTACAGGTGAAACTGGTGTGACAGGCGAAACCGGTGCTACAGGCGAAACTGGTGCTACTGGTGAAACTGGCGCTACAGGTGAAACTGGCGCTACAGGTGAAACTGGTGAAACGGGTGCTACAGGCGAAACTGGTGCTACAGGCGAAACTGGTGCTACAGGCGAAACGGGCGCTACAGGCGAAACTGGTGCTACAGGCGAAACTGGCGCTACAGGTGAAACCGGTGTGACTGGTGAAACGGGTGCTACAGGCGAAACTGGTGCTACAGGCGAAACTGGTGCTACAGGTGAAACTGGTTCAACTGGCGAAACAGGTGCTACAGGCGAAACCGGTGTAACTGGTGAAACGGGCGCTACAGGCGAAACGGGTGCTACAGGCGAAACTGGTGCTACAGGCGAAACTGGTTCAACTGGTGAAACTGGCGCTACAGGCGAAACGGGTGCTACAGGCGAAACGGGCGCTACAGGCGAAACGGGTGCGACTGGTGAAACTGGCGCTACAGGTGAAACCGGTGCTACAGGGGAAACTGGCGCTACAGGTGAAACCGGTGCTACAGGCGAAACCGGTGCTACAGGCGAAACTGGTGCTACAGGCGAAACTGGCGCTACAGGCGAAACTGGTTCAACTGGTGAAACTGGCGCTACAGGCGAAACGGGTGCGACTGGTGAAACTGGCGCTACAGGTGAAACCGGTGCTACAGGCGAAACCGGTGCTACAGGCGAAACTGGCGAAACGGGCGCTACAGGCGAAACTGGCGCTACAGGCGAAACGGGTGCGACTGGTGAAACTGGCGCTACAGGCGAAACTGGTGGTACAGGCGAAACGGGTGCTACAGGCGAAACGGGTGCTACAGGTGAAACGGGCGCTACAGGTGAAACGGGCGCTACAGGCGAAACGGGTGCTACAGGTGAAACGGGCGCTACAGGCGAAACGGGTGCTACAGGTGAAACTGGTTCAACTGGTGAAACTGGTTCAACTGGTGAAACTGGCGCTACAGGCGAAACGGGTGCTACAGGCGAAACTGGTGCTACAGGTGAAACTGGTTCAACTGGCGAAACCGGTGCTACAGGCGAAACCGGTGTAACTGGTGAAACGGGCGCTACAGGCGAAACTGGTTCAACTGGTGAAACTGGCGCTACAGGCGAAACGGGTGCTACAGGCGAAACTGGTGCTACAGGCGAAACTGGTGCTACAGGCGAAACTGGTGCTACAGGCGAAACTGGCGCTACAGGCGAAACAGGTGCTACAGGCGAAACGGGCGCTACAGGCGAAACGGGTGCTACAGGCGAAACTGGCGCTACAGGCGAAACCGGCGCTACGGGTGAAACCGGCGCTACTGGCGAAACTGGCGCTACAGGCGAAACGGGTGCTACTGGCGCTACAGGCGAAACGGGTGCTACTGGCGCTACAGGCGAAACGGGCGCTACAGGTGAAACTGGCGCTACGGGTGAAACTGGCGCTACAGGCGAAACGGGCGCTACAGGTGAAACGGGCGCTACGGGTGAAACTGGCGCTACAGGCGAAACTGGTGCTACAGGCGAAACGGGCGCTACAGGCGAAACTGGTTCAACTGGTGCTACAGGCGAAACCGGTGCTACAGGTGAAACAGGCGCTACAGGTGAAACTGGTGCTACAGGTGAAACAGGCGCTACAGGTGAAACCGGCGCTACAGGTGAAACCGGTGCTACAGGCGAAACTGGTTCAACTGGTGAAACGGGCGCTACAGGTGAAACTGGCGCTACAGGCGAAACGGGCGCTACAGGCGAAACTGGCGCTACAGGTGAAACCGGTGCTACAGGGGAAACTGGCGCTACAGGCGAAACTGGCGCTACAGGCGAAACGGGCGCTACAGGCGAAACTGGTTCAACTGGTGAAACGGGTGCTACAGGCGAAACTGGTGCTACAGGCGAAACTGGTGCTACAGGCGAAACCGGTGCTACAGGCGAAACTGGCGCTACTGGTGAAACCGGTGCTACAGGCGAAACCGGTGCTACAGGTGAAACTGGCGCTACAGGCGAAACGGGTGCTACTGGTGAAACCGGTGCTACAGGCGAAACCGGTGCTACTGGTGAAACCGGTGCTACTGGTGAAACCGGCGCTACAGGCGAAACGGGTGCTACAGGCGAAACGGGCGCTACAGGCGAAACGGGTGCTACAGGCGAAACGGGCGCTACAGGCGAAACGGGTGCTACAGGTGAAACCGGCGCTACTGGTGAAACCGGTGCTACAGGCGAAACTGGTACTACAGGTGAAACTGGCGCTACTGGTGAAACTGGCGCTACAGGCGAAACCGGTGCTACAGGCGAAACCGGTGCTACAGGTGAAACCGGCGCTACAGGCGAAACCGGTGCTACAGGCGAAACCGGTGCTACAGGTGAAACTGGTGTGACAGGCGAAACGGGCGCTACTGGTGAAACCGGCGCTACTGGTGAAACCGGTGCTACAGGCGAAACTGGCGCTACGGGCGAAACTGGCGCTACAGGCGAAACTGGTGCTACGGGCGAAACTGGTGCTACGGGCGAAACTGGCGCTACAGGTGAAACCGGCGCTACAGGCGAAACCGGCGCTACAGGCGAAACCGGCGCTACAGGCGAAACTGGCGCTACAGGCGAAACTGGCGCTACAGGCGAAACCGGCGCTACGGGCGAAACCGGTGCGACTGGTGAAACCGGTGCTACAGGCGAAACTGGCGCTACAGGTGAAACCGGCGCTACAGGCGAAACTGGCGCTACAGGCGAAACCGGCGCTACAGGCGAAACTGGTGCTACAGGCGAAACCGGCGCTACAGGCGAAACTGGTGCTACAGGCGAAACGGGTGCAACTGGTGAAGGCTCTGTCGCTGATTTAATTAAGTCAGTAACCTTAAATGATGATTTAGATCTTTCAGGAACACTGGATACGAGAGAAGTTGGCAACGATGGTTTAACAAGTGTCAAAATTCAATTAAATGATCCAATAGCAAATGCTTTAGTAGCGGGTAATGTTGTTGTTATTAATGGTCAACCTCATATCTTGACAGCAGCTGAAATTGCAGCAGCAGAGCTAGATGTATTGGTTGCTGTTAAATCAGGTACAAATGCCATTGTTGTTGAAGTGACTAACAGTAAAGGTCAAGTTGAACGTGATATTACTGTTGTTGAAGTTGTTGCATCTGACTTGATTGGTAAAGTGACTGTTGTTGAAGATATTAATGGCGATAATATTTTAAACAGCACTGAAAAACCTGTAGATAACTTGGTTGATTTAACTATCGAGTTAGGTACAGATGTTAAAGTGGGTGACACAATTGAGGTGGGCGGTATCACTCATACAGTGACACAAGGTGATATTGATCAAGGCTTTGCGCTAGTTGAAAATGTTGGACCGTTAAAAGAAGGTGACAATACTTTTGAACTTGGCTTAAAAGATGCGACAGGTCAGTTAATTGAAGAGTCAAAAGCTCAGGTGACTGTAGATACCAAGCCAGCTGATTTAATTAGTGAAATTCGATTAACTCAAGATAAAAACGGCGATGGTGTACTCAATCTGAAAGAACTTGGTGCAAATAAAACATCAACGCAAGTTGAAGTGATTTTGGGTCAAGATGCCAAAGAAGGCGACACCATTACAATTAATGGTAATGACTACACCATTACGCACAGTGAATGGTTAGCAGGAAAAGTGATTCAAAACATCGTCATTAATGAAGATGCAAATACGATTACTGCAACAATGACCGATGCACAAGGTAATGTTGATCAAGAGCAGCTTGACTTTGTAGTAGATACTCAAGCGACTGATTTAGTAGGTCCAATTAGCTTACTTGATGATACCGATCTTGTAGATGGTGCAATTAATAAGAAAGAATTGGGTAATGACAATAAAGTTGATATTTCAATTCCATTAACGAATGCCAATCAAGCAGGTGACATCATTAATGTGAATGGTGACAACTATGTTCTACAGCAAGCTGATATTGATGCAGGGAAAATAGAAGTTGCTATCACTGTACGTGAAGGAAATAATCAGGTTGTCGTTAAAGCAACTGATCAGCAAGGTAATGTAGATAGCTCAGAGCTCACTTTCCTTGTCGATACTAAAACTGTCAATCCAGTAGTAACAGGTATTACGACCATTGGTGGTGGTATTTATGGTAATGACCAAGCTATCAATGCAGATGAACTTGCTAATACCGTTGTGATTCAAGGAACAGCAGAGCCAAATTCAACGGTTGTGGTTTCTATTGAAGGTCTAAATACACCATTTACAGTAACGACAGATCCGACAGGCGCATGGAATGTACCTTTAACACCAGCAGACTTAGCGACTTTAAATAGCTATCAACAGCAACAAGCAGATTCGTCATTAAATATTGAAGTTACAGCAACTGATGAAGTGGGTAACGTTAGTGAAACAGTACAAGATGACTCAATCACACTTGATGCAGAAGCACCTGAAGTTACAATTCAAATTGATGCAAATGGTGTTGTTGAAGTTGTAAGTACAGAGCCGCTATTTAAGCTTGATAATGGCGTTGTGACTCCTGTTGATTTACAGGATATTGCAGATCAGTTAACCAGTGATCAAGGTAAGTTTATTGTTGTAACACCAACAGGTGGTGCGCAACCTTATATCCAATTTGTTCCAATGGATCCAAATAGTGCAATTGACCCTACGACTGTCGATTTAACAACAGTTGATTTTTACGGTCCAGTTGTTGTGGATTTAGCAACAGATATCTTTACTGATGAAGTCGGTAATGGAAATCTTGCAGGACAAAGTTCAGTTGTGACTGTGGATATGAGCTTGCCACCAACATTAACGATTACTTCTGATAGCTATGTGGTTAATGCAACTGACGATACAACGATTATTACGTTTAAATTCTCTGAGTTAGTCACTGGCTTTGACTTAAGCGATGTCAAAGTTACGGGTGGTACGTTGTCGAATTTACGTCAAGACGTCAATGATCCTGAGGTTTATACGGCAGTATTTACACCAGATCAAAGTAATGATGTTGTGGGTAAAATCTCTGTAGATCCAAATGCATTTAATAGTGTGACGACAGGTAAGAGCAATGATCAAACCGCTTCACTTGAAGCACCAGGAGAGATCACTGGAGATGTTATTGCACCTGCATCTGTTGAATTAAGTTTATTAGAAGATACTTTTGCAGTGGCTTCTGGTGCAATTTCAGAGCATCAAAAACAAGATGGTATTACCAAAAATCCAGCGATTAAAGTCAGTGGTTTAGAGGCTGAACTGGGTTGGGAATATTCAACAGATGGCGGTTTAACATGGCTTGAAGGTGCTCCAAAAGGAAGCACTGCAACGACGGGTCAGTTTAATTTGCCTGCTGATGGTAAATATACAGTTGGTGATATTTTGGTACGCCAATATGATGGTGCATCTGCAAATGATGAAAATACTACAGTTAGCGCATTTGATAAGGTTGTAACACTTGATACTCAAGCACCTACTGTAAACATTACAAGCGTTGCTGATGGGAATGGTATTGATCAGGCAGAGCGTACGTTTGGCTATACAGTGAAAGGTACAAGCGAAGCAAATGCTGAAATTACGGTGACGATTACAGGCGCTAGTGGCAATCCGCATACAGCAACGGTCATGACTGATGCTAAGGGCAACTGGAGCTATAAAGTTCCTGGAAATGCAGTGACATATCCAAGCTCAGGTAATGTTTTAATTAGTGCTGTAGCGAAAGACAGTGCAGGTAATGCATCTGCTTCAGCGAGTAAATCTGAAGCCGTGACAGATCTTAATAATGGTATATCTGCTCCAGCAAATGCAACGATTGGTGTCGTTGCAGGTGATAACATTATTAATGGTGCTGAAAGTGCTGCTGCGGTTAAGATTTATGGTGACACGAACCTGACTACAACATATGCACGTATTTTCAAAGTCAATGCAGATGGTACAACAACACAGATCTTCCGATTAGGTAGTTCTGGATGGAATACAAATGATACAGGTTCTCAATTTACATCTGGAAATACTTGGAGCGCAGATTTAACACCTGCACAGCTTGCAACCATGGCTGATGGTCAGTATCGAATTGAGGTATCTGATTGGAGTCTACTTGGTGGCTATACAAAACTTGCTAGCCATGACTTTACAGTGAAGAAGAGTATTGCAGCGCCAACATTTGAAGTACGTGATGATGCTGGGCAAAATATCCTAACGGATAAAGCAGGCTATAGTAATGATCCAACACCAACATGGTCTGGTAAAACTGAAGCAGGGGCGATTGTTGAAATCAAAGTGGGTAATATTTCTTATGGTACTGTCGTTGCAGGCGCAGACGGTTCTTGGAGTATTACTGCAAATCAACCACTTCCTGATGCAGACCATAATGTTACAGTTCAAGTGACTGATAGTGCAGGTAATACAAACTCATCATCACACCATGTGATTGTTGATACAGTTGCACCTGAAGTTACGATTGATCAGCCAATTGCTGTGGACGATATTTTGACTGCTGTTGAGTTGCAACAAGGTCTTACTGTGAGTGGTAAAACTGATGGTGCAGAAGATGGTCAAATTGTTAAAGTTACAGTTAATGGTTTGGGTCCAGTTGATGCAGTTGTGATGAATGGTGAATGGAGTGTTAATGTTCCAAGTTCATTACTAGATGATATTACTTGGAGTGATGATACACAGTTTACGATTGAAGCTGTTGTTACCGATAAAGCAGGTAATGTTTCAGAAACAACAACAGTAGAGTTGCATTATAAAGATAATGATTTAGACCAAGCTGGTACGATTGTAGAGTTCTCTGAACATGACTTATTATCGGCTGCGAATGCTTCAACAGGTTTAAGTTATACAGGTCAGTTTGATTTACCAAATGTTGCGTATAGTCATATCTATCTAGAGCCACCTGCAACAGCATTAACCTCTAAAGGACAAGATGTACTTTGGGAACATAATGCAGATGGTGACTTAATTGGTTATGTTAATAACGTTGAAAATGGTCAAGTTGTTAAGTCTGAAGTGATTGTGGTCTCTATCCAAGATGACGGCACATATACTGTGAACTTAAAACAAGCGATTGGTCATGGCGAAGTGGGTACCACTTTAGATGACGTGCTTGCATTTGATATTCGTATGAACTTTAGCAACCATCGTGGTGATGTTTCAGAGTCTGAATATATTACGGTGAAAGTGACTGATGACAAACCAGTGACCAATGCAAGTGAAACTTATAAGTTAACCAATACTTATGAGGTTGAAGGCAATGTGTTTATTGAAACTGTAACTCAGCCAAATGGTAGCGTAGATCAAGTTGTTCATAACTATGGTGCAGATGGTGGTTTTGTTAAATCAGTGAAAGTTGCTGGAGTAACTTTTGAATTTGATCCAGTATCAAATACGATTACTCAATCAGGTTCATCACCAGAAATCATTACCTATGCTTATAACTATAAAGGCTTAGAAGGTGGTGAGTTATTAGTTACGACGTTATCTGGTGAAACCATCACCGTAAATCTAGCGACAGGTCAATATAATTATTCAGTATTTGAGGTTGATCCTGCGGTTTATAACAAACCTGAGCCTGTATCAGTTTCATTGGGTGGACAAACGAATAGTTTACTGGGTACGGTTGGCTTAAACGTTGCTGGTATCATTAACTTACAAAATGAACAATTATTCT
Organism: Acinetobacter sp. R933-2; assembly: GCF_030325485.1. Classification (NCBI taxonomy): domain Bacteria; kingdom Pseudomonadati; phylum Pseudomonadota; class Gammaproteobacteria; order Moraxellales; family Moraxellaceae; genus Acinetobacter; species Acinetobacter sp. R933-2. Next base: position 68,412 of record NZ_JACAIJ010000016.1, on the reverse strand, counting down.
CGATCCAAGGTGAAGGTGCTTCTTCAGTTGAAGTCAGCATTGGCGCACTTGATGTAGGTGGTTTATTAGGTTCGTTATTAGGTAACTCAAAAGAATTACTGTTTAACACTAAACTTGCGGCTGAACTTGGTCTGAAAGTTGTTTCACAAAAAGCAACTTTAGGCTTAGTACCAATGAAATTAACCATTACAAATCTTGATGGTACGCCTGTAGATGCACTGAAAGTCAATCAGCTATTAAAAACAGTCACAATCGATGGTGGTGCTTTAGGTGGAATACTTGATTTATCTGTATTACCAACAGTCAACATCACAGCGAAAGATGCTTCAGGTGCAACACTTGCATCGAAAGGCAATACTGAACTGCTAAATGTTGGATTACTCAGTGATTTATTATTGGGCAAGGAAGCAAGTACCGTAATTATGGATGAAGGTTCAGCAAGTTCTGAAATGCGTCCTGTAGATAATAATTTGTCTTACTCACTTTATGGCTTAGGCGGTAACGATACGCTGTATGGTGGTAATAAAAATGACATTTTATATGGTGGCACAGGCAACGACACTATCTTTGGTGGTGCAGGTAATGACTTGATCGTTGGTGGTCAAGGTAATGATGTACTTACAGGTGGTGAAGGTTCAGATGTCTTCCGTTGGGAGAAGAGTGATTATCGTAATGGCTTTGTTGGTGCTGTAGATCGTATTACTGATTTTGACATGCGTTCAGTGGCATTAGGTGGAGACGTAATTGATCTCTCTGATATGTTAGTCGGTGGTGGACGTCTAGGCTTTGGTGCAGGTAACTTGATTAATTATCTACACTTTGAGTTTGATGCTACAACAAATCAAACATTGATTTATATCAGTGTAGATGGTGAGTTCATTGGTGGGTTTAACGCTGACCTTCATATGGAAAGTGTGAATCAGATTATCAAACTTGATAATGTGAATTTACTGTTACAAGGCGAAGGTGATTACGCAGCACGTTTCAATTCAGACTATGAAGTGATTGGTTCACTCATTGCTAATGGTAAGTTGCTTGTGCCTAAGTTAGATGTATCTAGTTCAAGCAGCAACAATACCAATGTTGAAATTGTTGTTGAAGATAACGATGGCGATACTTCTAAAACAGATATCAACTTCGATACCTCTGACCTTGAAGATGTAAGCTTTAATCCAAACAACCAAGCACCATTAGTCTTTGGTACTGATACTTCATTATTAGGGCTTGTTGGACTCGATGTGTTAGGTTTAATCGACCTTGGCGCTCAAGACATCTTTGTCTTCGATGCAGATGAAGATTTGAGAAAAGTAAGTTTAACGTTTGAACAATTGATCAGTGTGAACTTAACTAAACCGACATTTGTTTATTCAGAAAAACTTGCTGCTGAGTTAGGTATTAAAGCTGAAATTACAGCAAACTCTGGTGTGTTAGGACTTATTGCATCATCAGTGTCGATTACATTTACTAGTACGAATCCATTACAGCCAAATATCAGTAATGCTGCAATTAACCAGCTTTTAGCAACAATTCGCTTTACAACTGAAGATGGTGCTTTGGGTATTGTGGATGGTAATTTGTTATCACTTGACCTATTGAATAATATTAAAGTGACTGCAACAGATAGCCAAAACATCTCAACCACTGAATCATTAGGTAAGTTACTTGACCTCAGCTTAATCACTAAAGATTCAACGCTTAATAGCAACTTGAAACTGATTGAAGGTGATAACGCAGTTGATCATTTAGATGCATCAACTTCAGACCGTTCTGTGGTGATGTATGGTTATGCTGGCGATGATATCTTAACTGGCAGTAACCATAACGACACAATTTATGGCGGTCTAGGAAATGATGTGATCTCAGCAGGCGCTGGTAATGACTATGTTTCAGGTGGCGCTGGTGATGACGCGATTTACGGTGGCGCTGGTGATGACATCCTCTTTGGTAATGAAGGCAACGACAAACTCTATGGTGGATTAGGTAACAATATCTTTAATGGTGGCGCTGGTAATGATGAATTCCATAGCCAGTCTATCGGTCAAGATACTGTTATTTATGATTTATTAAATAAAACTGATGCAACAGGTGGTCATGGTGCTGATACATGGTTTGGCTTCCAAAAAGGCTTAGTCGATGTGAATAAAAATGCAGACATCATTGATGTACAAGAGCTATTAACTAACTTTGATCATTCTAATTATGATCACCTGATTTCAAATAATGGTGATCTACCAGGTGCATTGAATTATCTTTCTCAATTTATTAAAGCTGAGAAGAATGGCAATGACACTGTGATTAGTATTGACCGAGATGGTAGTGGTTCAGCATATAGTTCTCATGTGTTGTTAACATTGAACAATACAGACACCACGCTTGAAGAATTAGTACGTAATCAACAGTTATTGTTCTAAGAATATTAGCTTGTAGATGAAATAAAAACCGCCTTTAAATGAAGGCGGTTTTTTCAATAAACTTTAGTTCATATTTAAAAATCTAGGTGAGTCATGATAATGATTGGTTTAGAGCAAAAAGGAATATTCAAGTGAAAAAACATATTCGCCTAAATATGATTGTGAAAAATGAAGCACATGTCATTTTAAGATGCTTAGCTTCTGTTAAACCGTGGATCGACTCATGGTGCATTGTTGATACTGGGTCAACAGATGGCACGCAAGAAATTATTCAAAACTATTTAAAAGATATTCCAGGTTGTTTATACGAACGCCCTTGGAAAAACTTTGGTTTTAACCGTACAGAAGCATTACAACTGGCTGTATCGAAAGATCTTCCTACAGCAGATTATTTATTATTTATTGATGCTGATGAACAATTAAAACCAGAACCAAATTTTGCTTGGTCAAATTTGACTGAAAATGCTTATTATTTTCCAGTGATTTATGGCAGTTTACGTTATCGACGCAATGCTATGATTTCCACTCAATTATCTTGGGAGTGGAAAGGTGTATTACATGAATATTTACATTCAACAGAACCGCATCGTTGGGCAACATTAACAGGGTTAAATATTTTTGTGCAGCATGATGGTGCTAGAGCGCAAAATAAAGAAACCTATCTCAAAGATATCGCTGTACTTGAACAAGGCTTGAAAGATGAGCCTGATAATTTGCGTTATGTTTTTTATCTGGCACAAAGTTATCGAGATGCAGGAATTTTAGATAAAAGTCGCGAAGTGTATTTAAAGCGTGCTGCGGGGCGTGGTTGGGATGAAGAACGTTGGGTTGCTCAGTTCCGCGCGGCGCAAATGGCTGATCGTTTACAAATGGATGAGCGTATCGTTTATCGAGAGTACTTACAAAGTTGGATAGTCAAGCAGCATCGTGCAGAGCCGCTATATGAATTAGCCCGTTATTATCGAGCAAAAAAAGATTTTGATTTGGCGTGCTATTTTGCGAAACAAGCAGTTGAGATTCCTTTGCCTGCAAATGGTTTATTTATTAATGCGAGTGTCTATGAATGGCGAGCTTTAGATGAATTGGCTGTCTCGGCAACCTATTGTAAGGCGTATAAAGAACATGGAAAAGCTGCGTTGAAGAAACTTTTACAAGAACAAAAGTATCCTAAAGCACAGCACAAACGAATGTTAGATAACGAAAAATTTTATCAATAAATGGAATATGAGTAAAAATATAGACAGTTTAACTCTATATTTTGGACTTAAACCTAATACGGATTAATTGATTTAATCCGTATTTTTTTATGCTTTTTAACTCAAAAATAAAATATAAATTGAGTTGTACTATAGCTTATAGAGATTAAACACATAACGTAAAGGCTAGGTTTATAGATAACACATTGATTAAATGTCTAAAATTCTTCAAGTTGTACACCTTTTTGGCAGGGATGTTCACTATGAAAAATGTATGGATGTATAGTTCAATAATTGCATTATTGGGAAGTTCTTTGAGTCATGCAGAGGCTTTCGCATGGGGCGACAAACAAGCTGAAGCAGGACAATTGGCAGTTTCAGGTGCAGTACGTACACGTTACCAATATAAAGATTTTGCTGATGAAGCAAGTGAAGGTACAAATGGTGACTGGAAACTTGCTGATTTAAAGCTCGTGTTAAATTATGAAAATCCAAACTGGTTAGCGCAAAGTGATGTGCGCTGTTATCAATATGACCGATTATGTGATGCTGTTTTTTTACATAGTGCTTGGGCAGGTTATAAAATCAATGACCAACAAATATTAAGTGCAGGTCTACAAGCTGTGGATTTTGGATTTGGACGTTTTTGGGGCAGTAGTTATTACGAAACGCTATTTAACACAATGGGTTATGAGGATGTACATAATCTTGGTTTAAAATATCAACTCAAGCATCCAGATTATCATTTAACTTTAGGTTTTTACCCAACAGATGGTGGTAATTTTAAAGGAACTTCAAAAGATTCAAGCCGTTATACAGGCAACTTTGTTGAAGCTGATGATTTAGAACATGGTACCCATATTCAAGAAAAAAATATGTGGGTGGTACGTGCATCAAAAAATATTACATGGGATGAACAGAATCGCTTCTCATCAGAAATTGGTAGCTCGATTTGGTATTCAGATTTAGAAAATAAAAAAACTGATCAAACAGGGCATAAAAGTAATTGGAATATTTTTAGCACCACCAATTATCAAGATTGGCAAGTGATGTTATTGGCTGGGCAGCAAAAAATAAATAATAAAGACCAACTCATGCCGAATAGTTCAACATTGGGCGCTTTTGACTATGCCTACAATATTGCCAATGATGGAAAATATGCGATGGCTGAACTGAATTATAGTGTGAATAATGAATTTAATGGCATTACAGGGATTAAACCTTATCTGTCATATAGTCAATTTTTTAAAGATGAAGCAGGATATGAAGATTCAAATCGTATTATTGCAGGTTTAGCATTTAACTATAAAAAAATAGGAGTACAAGCCGAATATATTTGGGCTCGTAATGATGCAATGATTGGCGGCACAAGCAAAGCATTGGCAGAAGGAGATCATAATGACTGGAATAAACTTTTATATTTAGCAGTGGGTTATTATTTTTAAATCATACTCGAGTCATTATCTTAAACATGATATTAAATTGTGTTGGGGTAATAATAAAAAAATTACCTCAACATTTTATTTAATATAGGCATAAAAGATGAGAAAACTATAAAAATACTTTTTCAGGAGGTAAGGTCATTGGCGCAGGTTTAGCTAAAATAGGTTTACCGCGAGTTAAGGTATTTAAATATTGTAGGCGATTTAATAATTGCGCCTGAATAAACAAAATACAGGTTTTTAATTTCGACGAGCTACGTAAACGAGAAGGATAAACTGCCCAAATATCAGCATCTTGCCAGTAACTCGTTAAAACATGTTGTAAACGCCCATCCTGTAATTCTTCGAGTACATCCCACACAGAACACAGCATAATGCCTTGATCGTCCATCACCAATTGCTTGATAATTTCGCTGTTATTTGAAGTAAATTTTGGGGTAATGGAAATAGAAACATCTTCCATTGGGCTACGTAATTTCCAAGCATGACGAGATTGGTCACGTTCTTTGATGGCTAAGCAAGTATGGTGAGCCAGTTCATCTAAATCATCAGGTTCACTGTTAATTTGTAGATAACGTGGTGATGCACACAAAATACGGAAATTAGACAATAATTTTTTTGCAATCATATTCGGTGAAATATCATTACCTACAAAAATATCAAGATCTAAACTGTGTTGGATTAAATCAATTGTGTGGTCAATGGTATTAAATTGAATATCTAATGCGGGATACATGGTCATGAGTTTAGATAAAATTGGGGCAATATGAGTACGCCCAAAACCAAAACTACTGACAATATCAATACGCCCAGTGGGTGTGTTTTGTGGATTATTAATGAGGTCACTCAGTTCATCGAACTCATTTAAAATATTGGAAACTCGCTCCAATATCAGCTTTCCATCCTCAGTTAAACTGACATGCCGTGTGCTACGGTGAAACAAAGTACAGTTTAAATTATTTTCTAAAATATTGATTCGTTTACTGACATAAGCAGGTGATGCTCCAAGTTCATCTGCTGAAGCAACAAAACTTTTCCTCTTCGCAACTACGCAAAAGACCTTTAAGTCTGAAAGGTTAGGTAGATTATTCACGATTCGTGTCCATTGGGTTAATGATTACCTTGTTGATCTTTGATGCCTGAAAAAGCATCTTAGCGTCTGAGAAATGTGCTAAGAAGCGAAATGAGTTTTCATGGCGAAGATTAGGGGAAATCGTAACCAGTACAGGTGATGGAATTGGCGTAGAGGTTTTACCACAAGGCATAGTGGGAGTAAAGACTGGGTTCACTCCCTCATAATTGTTTTATGCGCGCTGTAATTGAATATCAAGACAGAATCTCCTTGTGTTCTAGGGGGTTATGAAAGGCTCATGAATACACTGTCTTGATATTTATTCATTTTCTAACCATGACATTTTGCTTTTGAGTTGTCAGCAAAAAAATACAAAGCAGTACATGAACAGCAAACTTAGTTCAATACGCTTGTGTTTATTGTATGGCAACAACGGATGAAGTGAGCGCTGCAATAGCAGTATTGATCACAAATTATTCATAGGGACTGATCAGTAATGATTGAGTTTCATCAATAAGGATTTATGAATATGGATAGTAAAGCCAATAAGGTCAAAATGGATAAGGTACTGGCAAGTATCAGTTTATCTATTGTTTTCCTTTCGGTACTCGCGCTTTCAGTTTATTCGAAAGAATCAATTGCATTTGCAGAAAAGATTTTATATTGGAGCACTTCTATTTTTTCCGCTCCAGTGCTTTTATTTGGTTTTTTTGCCTGTATTTTTGTGGCTGGTTTAGCATTTAGTAAATATGGACATATCAAATTAGGGGAAGGAAAACCAGAATATCGTACATCGTCATGGATTTTCATGTTTATTTTGGCGGGCTTAGGATCTTCAACTTTATATTGGTGTTTTTTAGATTGGGCATATTATTATCAAACGCCTGGCTTAAACATAGCAGCAAAAACGCCTGAAGCATTGAAATATAGTGTGCCTTATACCATGTTCCATTGGACCATCAGCGCATGGTCAATTTATGCCTTAGCCTCTGTTTCTGTGTGTTATAGCTTCCATGTACGTAAAAATAAAGGGCTCAGTTTAGCTGCCATTATGGAGTCAATTACTGGGTTTAAAGCGACAGGGGTGGTCGGACGTTTAATCGATTTAATGTTCCTGTTATGTATGTTTGGTGCCTTAACGATTTCTTTGGTACTGACTGCAATTACGTTCACTAATATTTTGTCATCTCTAACAGGTATTCCAAATACGTTTGTAACGACTGCTGTAATTGTACTTTTCGTATCGATTTTATTTGCTTTGAGCTCTTATGTCGGTATGAGTAAAGGTATGCAGCGTCTAAGCTCAATGGTGTGTTATGCCTTATTAGCATTTGCTGTTTATGTGTTCTTTTTTGGACCAAGTCAGTTCATGTTAAACAATACAATCAGCAGTATTGGGCTGATGTTCAGTAACTTTGTCAGTATGAGTTTATTTACTGATCCTTTAGGTGATGGAAAATTCACACGTGAGTGGACTGTATTTTATTGGTTATGGTGGACATCTTATGCACCTGGTGTTGCGCTCTTTGTAACACGTGTATCGAAAGGTCGTACCATTAAAGAAGTCATATTGGCAATGGTGCTTGGTGGCAGCGTAGGCATGTGGGTTTTCTTTGGCATCATGGAAAATTACAGTATTTACCAATTCCTACAAGGTGCGGTGAATGTACCTGAAATATTAAGTACACAGGGTGGTGAAGTCGCAATTGCACAGTTGCTCAACCTTTTACCGGGTGGTGCTGCTGTGATGTGGATTTATTTAGCAATCATGGTGATTTTCCTTGCTGCTCATATGGATGCTGTGGGTTACGCTGTGTCTGCAACCTGTTCTAAAGGCTTACAAGAAGGTCAAGATCCATCGCCGAATATTCGTTTGTTTTGGTGTGTGATGCTCACACTCGTCCCATTAGCAATGATTTTTTCGAAAGCGCCTTTAGACACCATGAAAGCAGCAACAATTGTCACTGCTTTACCTTTTATTGTCATTATTTTGGTACAGACATTTGGTTTAGTGCGTTGGTTGCGTGATGACTATGCAAAATTACCTTCTTATATGATTGAAAAAGGTGAGAAAAGCGACACGCTAAAACGAATTCAAGAAACGAACGATGTACTCATACAACAAGCATTAAATTCAACTGTACTGAAGACTGAATTAGATTCTGAGCGTGAAAGGAAGTCAGTATGATGGACAATAATCTGCCGATTTTAACAGAAGATATGCAAATGTTTGATTATTGGAGTGGTGTATATAGCCCTGCCGATCAACATATTGATTCTCTTCGGGCAGCATATGATGCATTTCAGCAACATTATACCTTGCCAAGAACTGAAGAAATGCACATAGAAGATTGCACCTTGACCTTGTCAACACATGCGATTGATTTACGTGTATTTCGACCTGAGGGTATCGAACCTGAAGCAGGTTGGTCTTGGATTTTTTATGTGCATGGTGGTGGCAATGTGGTGGGTAGTGCTGACTCACATGAATATATTGCGCGCCAGTTAGCCCGAGATTTAAAGGTTAAAGTTTTTTTAGCTGAATATGGTCTAGTGCCAGAGTTTGATTGGGCGCAAGGAAAACAGGATTGTTTAGAAGCTTATCAATTGATTTGTACGCAAGCAGAAAAATGGAATATTTGCGCTGAACAAGCGGCAATTGTGGCAGATGGTTCAGGGGTTTCACTTGCATTACAAGTGCAACAAGCCTTATCAGCACAGCAACAACCGAAAGCTTTGGCATTAATTTTTCCATCATTTATAGCCCAAGGCAGTTCAGATCAGCCACAAAGTTTAGTGTATCAAATTGAAGATCAACAGTTGATGCAGACATGGACAGCAACCTCTGCACAGCATGCTTTACGTTGTGTGCCTGTACTTACACAAGTTGTGCCTAACAGTTTTATTGCCTTGACTCAATATGATGTTTGCTATGCAGAAAATGTCGACTTAGTTAAAAAGTTAAATCATCTAAGTCCATATATTCAAACACATACAGGCAAAGGGCTACGTGGTAATTGCTTGCCATTACTACGAGATTGTCATGAAGTCGCAGCAATTTATGATGCTTTGTTGCAGTTCTTAAATCCAAATTTGAAAAAATCAGCAATTTAAGTTTTAGTGAGGAGAATACGATGAATTCACTTGAAAAGATTCCTACTGTAGAAGCAGTCGATACATTACCTGAAGACTTCTGTCAGGATGCAGACAACGCATGGACAATTCCTAAGGCGTTTTATACATCGAAGCAAGTTTTTGAAAAAGAAAAAGAAGAAATTTATGCAAAAAGCTGGATTTGTGTAGGGCATTGCAGCGAAGTTGCAACACCAAACCAATATTTCACACGTAAAATTATTGGGGAAAATATTATTGTCATTCGTGGTAAAGACAGCGTATTGCGTGCGTTCTATAACGTTTGTCCACATCGTGGGCATGAGTTATTAACAGGTGCAGGTAAATCTAAAAATGTCATCACTTGCCCATACCATGCTTGGACATTCAAATTAGATGGTTCATTGGCATTGGCTCGTAACTGTGAAAATGTTGCCAACTTTGATAAAGAAGGTTCGAACCTTGTTGCTTTAAAAGTTGAAGAACATGCAGGTTTCATTTTTATCAATATGGATCCTGAAGCAACGTGTGTTGCTGATCAACTGCCTGGTTTTGCAGAAAAACTTGATGAAGCATGTAAAGTGGTAAAAGACCTTAAACTTGCAGCACGTTTTGTTACAGATACAGCAGCGAACTGGAAGCTTATCGTAGATAACTACATGGAATGCTACCACTGTGGTCCTGCACACCCTGGTTTTTCAGACTCAGTCCAAGTCGATAAATATTGGCACACGATTCATGAAAACTGGACTTTACAGTTTGGTTATGCACGTTCTTCTGAAAAATCATTCAAACTTGATCCATCCATTGTTGACCCATCTTTCAGTGGTTTCTGGACTTGGCCAAGTACGATGTTTAACGTACCACCAGGTGGCGATTTCATGACAGCAATTTATGAATTCCCTGTAGATGAAGAAACAACACTACAACACTACGACATCTATTTCTTAAATGAAGAGTTAACACAGGAACAAAAAGATTTGATCGAATGGTACAAACATGTATTCCGTCCAGAAGATTTAAATCTCGTTGAAAGTGTACAACGTGGTTTGAAATCACGTGGTTACCGTGGTCAAGGTCGTATCATGACAGATCAACAACGTTCAGGCATTAGTGAGCATGGTATTGCTTACTTCCAAAGTCTTGTAGCAAAACATCATCAATAATTTGATGAACGACACTTTTGGGTTGGGAATAAGCCCATTCTTATTTCCCAACCCAATACGCCAACTTTAGGATTAAAAAATGTCAGTATTACAAGATAACGTATTATTCCAACAATCTGCTTTTATTCATGGAAAATGGGTAGAGGCAAATGATCAAGACCGAGTGTTTGTCACTAACCCTGCAACAGATGAAGAAATCGGCTCAATTCCAAATATGGGACAAGCGGAAGCACTGCAAGCAGTAGAAAGTTCATACCAAGCATTACAGTCATGGAAAAATTTAACAGCACAAACACGTGCTGATTTATTGCTTGCATGGCATAAATTGACTTTAGAACATGCAGATGACCTTGCACGTATCATGACCATTGAGCAAGGAAAACCACTTGCTGAAGCACTGGGCGAAGTCAAATATGCAGCGTCATTTATTCAATGGTTTGCCGAAGAAGGCAAGCGTGTTTATGGCGATGTCATTCCAACAACCAACGCAGGTCAACGTTTCTTAGTGACTAAAGAACCTGTCGGTGTTGTTGCTGCAATTACACCGTGGAATTTCCCACTGGCAATGATTACACGTAAAGCTGCACCTGCACTTGCTGCGGGTTGTACGATTGTGATTAAACCTGCCAATGAAACACCTTATTGTGCTTTAGCGATTGCAAAATTAGCTGAAAAAGCAGGTATTCCAGCAGGTGTGATCAATGTTGTAACAGGTAAATCTGAAGCGATTGGTTCGATTTTCACTACACATGAAAAAGTGAAAAAATTGACATTTACAGGCTCTACACCTGTGGGTCGTTTGCTCATGCAACAATGTGCGCCAACCATTAAAAAGCTTGCGCTAGAACTAGGTGGTAATGCACCACTGATCGTATTTGAAGATGCTGACTTAGATAAAGCGGTTCAAGGCGCAATGTTGGCAAAATACCGTAATGCAGGGCAAACCTGTGTATGCGCTAACCGTATTTATGTACATAAAAATGTCTATGCGGCATTTACTGAAAAATTTGTCGCAGCAGTACAGGCTTTAAAAATTGGCAATGGTTTAGATGAAGGTGTCCAAATTGGTCCATTAATCAATGAAAAAGCGGTACTAAAAGCAGAAAAATTGATTGATGAAGCATGCAGCAAAGGTGCTCAAATTGCTTGTGGCGGTCAGCGTCATGCGTTAGGTCATAGCTTCTTTGAACCGACGATTTTGACCAATGTTGATCAAAGCATGGAAATCGTGTCTGAAGAAATCTTTGGACCTGTTGCACCATTGATCAGCTTTGAAACTGATGAAGAAGTGATTGAACAAGCCAACGCAACCATTTACGGCTTAGCTGCTTATATCTATACCGAAAATCTTTCTCGTATTTTCAAAGTTTCAGAACAACTTGAATATGGCATGGTGGGAATGAACTCAACGGCTATCTCAAATGAAGTTGTACCTTTTGGTGGGGTGAAACAGTCAGGTATTGGTCGTGAAGGTTCTAAATATGGTTTAGAAGAGTTTATGACAATCAAATACTTATGTTTAGGTGTTTGATTTTGACTTGATTTGAAATCGAGATTTCATTCAACAAATTTTTAAAGTTTCAGCGTATAGCAATTTGTTTTAAGCACAAATATATACGCTGAAATCGGTGTATTTTTCAAAATTAAAGACTGTACGTGCAGTGTTTTATGCTAAAAATCAGGATTTAAAGATGACTGACAGTTATCAAATGTTTCCCTCTGTTGTTACAGCAGTCGAGCAACTTACCCCTTTAATTAAACGTTTTACTTTTAAACGTGAAAATGGTGAAAATTTTCCAGCATTTACAGGTGGCAGCCATATTATTGTCAAAATGAATGACAAGCTTTCTAATGCCTATTCATTGATGAGTAATGCAACAGATTTATCCACTTATCAAGTCTGTGTCCGTAAAGATATTGAAGGGAAAGGTGGTTCAGTTTTCATGCATGATCATTGCTTGCAAGACTTTAAACTTGAAATTTCATCACCTAAAAATTTGTTTGAACTATCACAAACAGGCGAAAAACATATTTTAATTGCGGGTGGTATTGGGATTACCCCATTTTTACCACAAATGGATGAGTTGGCTGCACGTGGTGCAAATTACGAGTTGCATTATGCATTTCGTTCGCCTGAACATGCTGCTTTGTTGGATGAACTCAAACAAAGTACACATGCTGAACATATTTATAGTTATGTTGACAGTGAAGGCTCACATTTAGATTTAAATACGCTTATTGGTTCTCAGCCAAAAGGCACACATGTCTATGTATGTGGACCAAAACCAATGATTGATGCGGTGATTAATACCTGTAATCAGCACCGTTATCGTGATGAATATATACACTGGGAACAATTTGCTTCAAGTGCGCCTGAAAATGCTGAATCATTTACTGTAATTTTGGCAAAGTCAAATCAGCGTATCGAAGTCATGGCAGATCAAACCATTTTACAAGCGATCGAAGCTTTAAATGTTGATGTTGAATGTTTATGTCGTGAAGGTGTATGTGGAACATGTGAAACTGCGATTTTACAAGGTGAAGCGGAGCATTTTGACCAATATTTAGATGATGATGAAAAAGCATCACAGCAAAGTATGATGATTTGTGTTTCTCGTGCCAAAGGCAAAGAAATCACTTTAGATCTATAAGTCAGTCTTCATTTTATTGATTTTGAAAATTAAAAACCGAGTTAGATATAGCTCGGTTTTTTGCATTTCAGCCATCATATTTAGCTTGAATATTGAGATCATACAAAAATGTATTTTCATCAAAAAGACCACTTTGCATGACTGCTCAGTGGTCTTATTTTCAATACAGATCAGAAGCAGTTTAGAGCAATTCTTTACGTAATTGTTCAGGTGTTTTGATTGAAAGTAATGCTGGTGCAACATCAAATGCAGTTTTTGCACCATATTGTTGGCTTTGATTTAAGCGATGACAAGCACGTGCATAAGCAACCAGTACACTCGCTGTAAATTCTGGATTACTTTCAAGTTTTAATGAAAACTCCATCACTTGAGACTGTTCAGCACTGGTGTTACCACTACGAATGACAAAACCACCATGAGGCATACGCTGATGATCTTGTTGTAGAGTTTCTTCGCTAATAAAGTTTACAGTCGTATTATAATCTGCAAAATAATCAGGCATGGTAACAATGGTGTTTTCAACTGTTGCTGCATCAGCACCGTCTTCTAAAACCACATAACAGTCACGATGATGCTTATCTTTTGTAGCTAATTCAGGACGTGCGCCACTACGTACCTGCTCAATGGCATCAGTTGAAGGAATGGTATATTGCACACCTGCTTTAACACTTTCAACACGACGAATTGCATCTGAATGACCTTGGCTTAAACCTTTACCCCAAAATGTGTAAGTTTCACCATCAGGTAATAATGCTTCACCTAATAAACGATTAATTGAGAACATACCAGGATCCCAACCAATAGAAATTAAACAGGTTTTTTGATGAGCAGTTGCAGGTGCATCAACAGCAGCAAAATACTCAGGAATACGAGCATGTGTGTCAAAACTATCTACTGTATTAAACTGACTTGCGAAAATTGGTCCTTGTTGAGGTAAGTCATCTTTAGAACCACCACAAAGAATAAGTACATCAATTTTGTCGCTAAAATCACTTAATAATTCATCAATGCTATAGACCTGAGTTTCTGCAAAGCATGGTGAAACGCTACTTGGCGAACGACGAGTAAAAATACCAACCAACTGCATATCAGGGTTTTTATGAATAGCAGTTTCAACACCACGACCAAGGTTGCCATAACCTGCGATGCCTACACGAATAGAATTTTGCATAAATACACTATCACTTAGTAACAAAGAGTTTGAAATATAAGCGTGTTTCGAGGTTCTAATCACCACAAAGTATGCAGTATGAAGATCCTTTTCATCTTACTTATATTTTGTTTTCAAAGGATTATAGACTGATAAACATGATTCTATCAGCATAAAATAACAAATAGAAAAGCACGATGGCATATAGATTGCTTAATACAGGCTTTTAAAAAATGAATTTTGGCTCATCATTGACCTAGAGATACATCATAAAGATGAATAATCATTTTTTAAAAGCTTTATTTTTAAATAGATGAGTAAAAACTCATCTATGATTCAAAACACAAAAATGCTAAATTTAGTAGGCAGAATAGAGCATAATTTTTCTCAAAAAACTCAATAAATTTATACTTTTTAAATTTAAATCACTTAAAAATGAGCCATTTTAAGAAATGACGAAAAGGTATTTTAAAATAGTTAATGAATTTATGTGTTAATTTGATTAGAATTTAATGATAATAAACTAGAGAAGGTATTGTTGTGGAAAATAAAACAGCACGACTCACAATTTTGATTGATCCTGTCAAAAAGAAAGCGTTTGAAGAATTGTGTAATCAGCAAGACTTGACACCCTCTCAGGTGGTTCGTCAATTGATTCGTGAATATTTACAGACACATGGTGTTGAGTATGCAACTCAAATTAAAACTAATGCTGTTGAACGTCAGGAAAAAAATGACTAAAAATATTCAAACAAATACAGATGAAATTTGTGTGAATTGTTTTGACCATTTGAAATGACGATGAATAAATTAAAATCCTTCCATCACTTGGGGTAATGGAAGGGTGCTTGCTTAAGGGTTAATGCTTAAGAATTAAGAAAAATCGAGTTCTTTTTCAAAAGCACGGAGTTCATGACGTGCCATTGCAAGATTAGATTTTTGACGATCTAAAACCAAGTATAAAAATAAATCTTCATTACGATCTAATGGACGTAATAAATGGTATTGCTTACCTAGTGTAATTAAAACATCTTCAACTTTATCATTGAGTTGTAAAGCTTTTGCAACTTTACGTTTTGCTCGGATGACTTCTGTATTACCTGCTGCTGCAAGCTCTAAGTCCAAACCTGAACCGATGGTTCCAAGTGCTAGACCACTTGAGCTATCAACTAAAGCTGCTGCAATTACCCCATCAATTTCATTTAGTGCATCTAAACTCAATTTAGCCATGTCTATATCCTATTTTTTTAAAAAAATTTTGAAATATAAAAAGTATTTTTTAACCTTAGCTTTTTTCAATACAGTTATATCTCACAGAATGTTAATTAAAAAATAATTAAATTTCAATAAAGATTAACTAAAACATATTTAATTATAATTATATGTTAATGTTTTGCTTTTATTATTCACTAAAATTTAAAAGTCAGCAGATTTTTGTTAAAAATGTCAGATATCTGATTTTTTTGATTTGCAAGATGGGATTAAGTTTTTATAGTGAGTGTAGAACGATTAATTGGAACAAATATGCAACCCATCATTCAGTCATTGCTTGATACGGATTTGTACAAATTTACAATGTTGCAAGTGGTACTTCATAAGTTCCCACAAACACACAGCGTATATCATTTCCGTTGCCGAAACTTAGAAGATACCGTTTATCCATTGAAGGATATTTTAGATGATTTGAATGAGCAACTCGATTATCTCTGCCAATTAAGCTTTAAAGAAGATGAATTAACTTATCTACGCCGCTTACGTTTTATTAAAAGTGATTTCGTTGATTATTTAGAATTATTCCAATTAAAGCGCCGTTTTATTAAAGCTGGGATTGATGAAGAAGGACGTTTGGATATCTGGGTTGAAGGACCTATGGTTCAAGCCATGATGTTTGAAATATTCGTTTTGGCAATTGTCAATGAACTGTATTTCCGTCGGATTCGCTCCGATGAGGTGCTGGCGGAAGGAGAGCGTCGCCTACAGGCAAAAGTTGAATTATTGAAAAAATACACAGAAGAACAACAAGCCAATGACCCACCTTTCTTAGTTTCAGACTTTGGCACACGCCGCCGTTATAGTTTAGATTGGCAACGTCATGTGATTCAAACCTTTCATAAAGCAGCACCAAGTATTTTCCGTGGCACCAGTAATGTTCTGATTGCCAAAGAGCTTAATATTTTCCCAATTGGAACAATGGCACATGAGTTTTTACAAGCCTTCCAAGCTTTAGATGTGCGATTACGTGATTTTCAAAAATCTGCACTAGAAACATGGGTACAAGAGTATCGAGGTGACTTAGGTATTGCCCTCACAGATGTTGTGGGGATGGATGCTTTTTTACGTGATTTTGATTTGTATTTTGCCAAACTATTTGATGGTTTACGTCATGACAGTGGCGACCCTTATGAATGGGGAGATAAAGCCTATCGACATTATTGTCAGCTCAAAATTGATACCAAAACTAAAATGCTCACATTTAGTGATGGCTTAGATTTAGAGCGTGCTTGGAGCTTATATCAATACTTTAAAGACCGCTTCCAAGTCAGTTTTGGTATAGGAACAAATTTAACCAATGATATGGGGCAAACGCCGTTAAATATTGTACTTAAACTTGTAGAGTGTAATGGTCAATCTGTCGCAAAAATTTCCGATAGTCCAGGAAAGACCATGACCGATAACGATACTTTTTTAGCGTATCTACGTCAGGTTTTTGAAATTGCTGAGCCAAGCAATTAGAAGAAAAACGATAGCTGATTTTTTGCTAAAGAAATGCAGGAAATCAGCTAAATCGTAAAAAAGACTATGCTAAGATGGTCAAAATAATCCTGCTAAAATTCAAAAAATCTTATGACGACTTCTCCCTTTCATTTTGAATTATTAATTGAAGCTGAGCAACTTGTTCCCTATTTAGGACATGAACAATTACGGATTGTTGATTTAAGCCGTAGTTCTGTTTATGAACAATTGCATATTCCACATGCTTTACATCTCAAACCGCAGTATTTAGTTCGCCAAGAGGAAAATGCTTCGGGTTTATTGCCAGATGAAGCAGGATTAAACACTTTAATTGAGTATTTAAATATTTCTCCTGAACATCACGTGGTTGTTTATGATGATGAAGGGGGTGCATGGGCAGGGCGTTTGATTTGGAATTTACATTGCCTTGGCTTTGAAAATGTCAGTTTATTGAATGGTGGCATTCATGCTTGGCTAGGTGCAGGCTTTCCAACTTCGGCTGAGGTAGAAGAACTTAAACCTGTCACAGATTTATTTAAAATAAATTTACAAAATGTTGAAAAATATAGAATTAAATATGAGGGATTACTCGAAAAAGTACAAAAAAATGCAGTGCAAATTTGGGATTGTCGTACAACTGAGGAATATACAGGTCAACGCTTAGCAGCACGACGCGGTGGTCATCTACCAAATGCATTACATTTTGAGTGGAGTACTGCAATTAATCGTCAAAATCATTTAAAATTGCATTCCTTAGAACGCACCCAACAACGCTTAGAACAATTGGGCTTTCATTTAGATCAACCTGTGGTGGTGTATTGTCAGTCTCATCACCGCTCAGGTTTGGCTTATATTTTAGGGCGATTGCTCGGTTGGGATATTCAAGCTTATGATGGTGCGTGGAGCGAATGGGGCAATCGCCTCGACAGTCCAATTATTAGTGGAGAATCACCGTCGTGAGTCTAGCCTCAAATTTGAAAAAACAACTTTTTATTCGTGCGCAAAACCTTGTACCTCAACAACAACTGAGCCGTGTGGTTGGAAAAGTTGCAGCAAGTGAAAATTTAATTATAAAAAATATTGCGATTCAAGCTTTTAAAGCACAGTACGGCATTGATTTATCAATTGCACAACAAACAGATGCTTTGAAATACAAATCATTTAATGAGTTTTTTACACGTGCTTTAAAAGAGGGTGTCCGTGAAATCGATACAGATGCAAACAGTATTGTTTCACCTGCGGATGGCGCGATTTCCCAATTAGGTAAAGTCAAAGAAGGCGATGTATTTCAAGCGAAAGGGCAAAGTTTTTCTGTAGAAAAACTCATTGGTGACCCACAATTGGCAGCGCCATTTAAAAATGGTGAATTTGCGACAGTATATTTATCACCACGTGATTATCATCGTGTGCATATGCCATTTGCAGGTACATTGACAGAAACGTTATATATTCCAGGTGAGTTATTTTCAGTAAATCAAACCACTGCGGAAAATGTACCAGGTTTATTTGCACGTAATGAGCGTATGGTTTGCTTATTTGATACAGAACTTGGACGTATGGCTGTGGTCTTGGTGGGTGCGATGATTGTTGCAGGGATAGAAACAGTTGCAACAGGTAAAGTAAAACCTTCTGGTCGTGTTGAACTTGATCATCATGAATTGAAACTTGAAAAAGGTGATGAGTTAGGACGCTTCTATTTAGGCTCAACAGCAATCGTTTTATTTGAACAAAATAAAATGAATTGGGATACTCAATTTCAAGCAAACTCTACAGTGGTAATGGGCGAAGCTTTGGGGCATAGCCTATAATTTTAGATCACAAAAATCACTTTCCTCAATAAAGAAGGTGATTTTTGCTTAAACTTGCTAAATGTTTTATTCAGGTTTATATAAACGTTCTTTTGGAAATACCACTTTAAAGGTTGAACCTTGATTTTCTTTTGATTCAACTTCTAAATAAGCATTGTGTTGCATCAATACATGTTTGACAATCGCTAAACCTAGACCTGTTCCACCTGTTTGACGGCTACGTGCGCTATCTACCCGATAGAAACGTTCAGTTAAACGAGGTAAGTGTTTAGGGTCAATGCCAATTCCTGTATCTTGTACAGTAAAATAACCATGTGAACCATCATCATGCCAGCCCATCGTTACTGTGCCACCTTTAGGGGTGTACTTAACAGCATTGGTGATTAAGTTACTAAATGCACTGGCAAGTTCGGTATCTGAACCAATTAAGTCACAATGGCTATCAATATCTAAGTTTAATGTATGCCCATAATCAACATTATAGGCTTGAGCATCATCAAATAATTGATTCATTAAACTAGGCATTTCAATGATTTGGTTTTTAGCAATTTGCTTATTACCTTCAAGTCGAGATAAAAGTAATAAATCATTCACCAAAGCATTCATACGGCGAGTTTGTGATTGCATCTGGTCAAATGCACGTTTCCAACGTGGATTTAGATCTTCTTGATCAGTAAATGTTTCTATATAGCCACTTAGAACAGTAAGCGGCGTTCGTAATTCATGTGAAATATTATCGACAAAATCTTTACGCATTTGTTCTAAGTTGTGGACACGCGTGACATCATAAGCAACCAGTAAACGACTTTCGCTACCAAAACGGGTGAGTTTAATTTGTACATAATGTTCATCATAAACTGAAGATTTGATTTTGATGCCATCAGGCGATTGGTCAATATTATTAAAATATTCAATAAAGCTCGGTTGACGAATAATGGTTAAAATATTACGTCCACGATCGAGCATTTGGATGCCTAACAGTTTTTCTGCTGCAGGATTCCACCATTCTATTTGATGCAGTTCATCGGTTAAAACCACCGCTTCAGCAAGCGCAATCAGTGAAGATTGTGCTCGGTCAATCAATCCAACCATTTCAGCTTGAACAACACGTTCTTGGCGCTGCGCACGATAAACATTAAATAATAATGCGCCCCATATACCACTTAAATTAGGAGGAACATCATAGGGACGGTTAGAAATCCACTCATTCACCAAATACAAAGAGCGAAGTTGGAAAATAAAAAAAGTCGCAAAAGCTAAAGAAATGCAGACCCAAAAATACCCGATCCCAAAACCAATAAAACATCCGATGACTAATAAAAATGCTAAAAGTCGTAAATCTTGTTTGGCAAAAGTCCATAAACTGCTGTAACGAAATTGTTTATGTTCACGTGCAAGATCTGGGACGGGGTAGGGTTCATACATAAAAACAAATTGACCTAAAAAGCTAACCTAAAGCGACATCAGCGCGTGTAGAGAAACGGTAACCTGTACCACGTACTGTTTGTACATAACGGTCTGCGCCATAAGGTTCTAATACTTTACGTAAACGACGAATATGCACATCAATTGTACGGTCTTCGATATAGACATTACCACCCCAAACTTGGTCAAGTAACTGGGCACGTGTATAAGCACGTTCAGGATGTGTCATAAAGAAGGCTAATAAACGATATTCAGTGGGTCCCATTTCTAAAATACTGTTGCCAAAACTCACACGTTGACTTACAGGATCTAAAATTAAACCATTTGCATCAATTGATTTTTCACCACTTAAGGCATTTGCACGACGTAAAACAGCTTTAATACGAGAGACCAATTCACGTGTTGAAAATGGTTTCGTCATATAATCATCTGCACCAGCATCAAGTCCTTGCACTTTGTGATCTTCTTCACCTCGTGCAGTCAACATAATGACTGGGATTTCTGCCAGACTTTCATCACGTTTCAAGCGACGACATAAATCTACGCCACTCACGCCGCCCGGCATCATCCAATCTAATAAAATCAAAGCGGGTCTTTGATCGACAATCATTTGATGTGCTTGTTTGGCATCCTCTGCTTGTAAGCATTGAAAGCCTGCCATATCTAATGAGGTATGGATCATTTCTCGAATCGGAAGTTCGTCATCGACGATTAAAATATAGTCATCTTTCACAACGCAATATCCTATGTATGAACGGTGTACCGTTTTATTATTTATGACAGGCTTATTACAAAGATTAATTATGACAATATCATTGCAAAAAATAGATATCGGCTATTATTTGCAATTTTTTGTGACAAAACTTGTGAATTGATGTGAAATTTCACTTAAAAGAACGATGACATTTTATTTTTACAGTTTAATTAAAAATATCAGGTCTTTTTCTTTCAGAGGCATTTTAGAAGTATTTTGGGCAATTTAGGCGCTTTGTTTTTCTGAAAATGAGTTGAGCAATGAGAAAAAAACAGCTTCACATGCAAATACAACTTGTTCTACAGAAAGTTTAAAGCCACCCATGACCCAACGCACAGCAACTTGGGTTACATAACCATTTAATCCTGTCGAAACCAAGGAAATTTCCTGCTCACTATAGTCGATACGCGGCATCATCAACATAACAAAGGCATGGATCATGCGGTCAAAACGTCCCATAGTTTCATGAATTGTGGCGTGATTATGTAATTCTTGAACCAACATTGCATCAACATAAATAATACGTGCAACACGTGGGTCTGCTTTGAGCATAGAAAATAAAGCCATTAAACCCGAATGAATCATTGGTTTCGGATCTGGTGACGATTGCATGACACCTTGCATCACAGTGTGTTGTAGCTGATCAACTAATTGTAAAAAAATAGTTTGAAACAGCTCTTCACTCTTTTTAAAAGATTCATAAAAATAACGTTCTGTCAGTTTAGCTTCAATACAAACATCTTTGACGGTTACTGAAAAGAAGCCATGAGTACCATAAGTTTCGATCCCTGCTTCAATTAATTTTTCACGACGTGCTAATTTACGCTCAGAAAGAGACATTCCTTTGAACTGTCTTTCTTTCACGAGTTTTTTCGGTGTCTTTTGTTCCTGCACCTGTTGTGTTGTTTCATCTAAAAAATCTGTTGTCATATCAGTGTGTGCCAACTTAATTATGCAAATTGCAAGGTTTGATTCATAAAATCGTTGATGGTTATGTCATGATCCTGAGCAAGTTAATCAACATTGAAAAGCTTAACATATTATATTGACAATAGTCATTGTCAAAATTATAGTGGAGCTGTGAGTGTATGTATATAGAACGTACATACGGCAAAAATTCAAACAAGGAAACTCGATGAAAAATTTTAAAAATAAAGTCGCTGCAATCACAGGTGCAGGCTCAGGTATGGGACAACAACTGGCTATTTTATTAGCAAAAGCAGGTTGCCACCTTTCAATTAGTGATGTGAATGAAAAAGGTTTAGCCGAAACTGTAGAATTAGTTAAACAATATGACGTACGTGTTACATCAAAGAAAGTAAACGTTGCAAAACAACAAGAAGTTAAAGCTTGGGCGGAAGAAACTGTTCAAAATCATGGTTCTGTCAACATGATCTTTAATAATGCTGGTGTAGCATTAGGTGCGACAGTAGAAGGTGAAACTTACGAAGAACTTGAATGGATCGTAGGGATTAACTTCTGGGGTGTGGTTTATGGCACGAAAGAATTTTTACCATACATCAAGAAAACAGGTGATGGTCATATCATCAATACTTCAAGTATCTTTGGTTTAACTGCTCAGCCAACTCAGTCTGGTTATAACGCAACGAAGTTTGCAGTGCGTGGTTTTACTGAGTCTTTACGTCAAGAACTTGATATTGAAAAATGTGGCGTGAGTGCGCTGTGTGTACATCCGGGCGGTATTCGTACCAACATTGCAAATGATGCACGTATGAATGACAGCTTAAAATCATTGGGGATGAATCCTGATAAATCTGCAAAAGCATTTAATAAACTATTACGTAAACCTGCGGTAGAAGCGGCACAAGAAATTTTAGATGCAGTATTAGCAGACAAACGCCGTTTATTGATTGGTGGCGATGCGGTGATTGTAGATTTGGCACAACGTTTATTACCAACGGGTTATCAAAAGCTTGCAACGATGGCAACAAAACTGACCAAGCGTTTTGAACCAAAATAATTGATTTTTTATATATAAAACCGTCAGTTATGACGGTTTTTTTATGACTTTTATTTGATCGTAAAATGACTTAGTCGATGTAAAGATAAGAAAAACTTGGTAAAGCATTTATTTTATATACAATATCATGCATATAAAAAATGATATTTTGAACAAATGATAAATATAGCTTTGATTGCTATGTGATAAAAAATTTGGATGATGATGATGAAAAAGAGCATGTTGGCTTTAAGTCTTGCCGTATTATTTCCTTTAAGTTTAAGTAGTTTTGCTCAAACCCGACCAAATTTAGATGCAAGTGCAACCATACTAAAAGAGAACCAAACATCTGAAAATGAAACAATAGAAGATAACGAAGAACAAACAGATGAAGACCGCTATAAGGAAATTAGACCTGAAATTTTACGGTTATATCCTGACTATGTAAAAGTTGATGATGAAGATGCATTATTTTTTAGATATTTAGAACATTATTATGAACGACAACAGCAAATTCCACGTTTTAATAAGGCGCAAGAACAAATGCAGCGCTATATTAAAGAAAATGCTCAACTTGAATTACGTGCTTTAACCGCAAAAAAATCTAAAATTGATGCCTTGTTGTATCAAAATTTATCTGAAATTTATAGTAATGTTGCTCATATTCAACAACAGATTCAGTTTTATATAGCATTTAATCAAGCCATTTTAAAACTGATCGATTTTAATGCGCCGTTACCTGTTTTAAGTGACAACCAGTATAGACGATATCGCAGTGAAGTCGAAAATATGCAGGGAATCTATCAACAACAAGAAAAACAATTGCTGAAATTGGTGAGGCAAATTGACCAATATCAAAAAATATTAGATGAGTTTCATACAATTGATTCAAAAAGAAATTATAAAAAACATTTGGAAAATATTGCACAGCTTAATCGTTTTGCATTAGAAACAGGGCATTTTTTAAATGCACAAATTAAAGCTTATGATGCATTTTATTTATCAACGCGTTTTTATGATTCATATCAAACCAAAGAAAATTTACAATGGGCTG
Source organism: Acinetobacter sp. R933-2 (assembly GCF_030325485.1). Classification (NCBI taxonomy): domain Bacteria; kingdom Pseudomonadati; phylum Pseudomonadota; class Gammaproteobacteria; order Moraxellales; family Moraxellaceae; genus Acinetobacter; species Acinetobacter sp. R933-2. The sequence continues at coordinate 44,479 of NZ_JACAIJ010000016.1, read as the reverse complement.
AAAAGTTTAAAACCTATTTAAATTCAGTTGAGAATCAAAAGAAAACCCAAGCATTATTGGCAGCTTTACCTAAAGCGCAGCCTCAAGCTTCAGAGAGTCATGTACAAACTCAATTAAAGCTTTTAGAAAATGCTGCTGTTCAGTGTCGAAATGTTTGGGATGGTCAAACACCTGATGAATATACTCTTGTACAAGTAGAGTTGTCTGCGCAACAATTTATTGCTAAGTGTCAAAAAACTAAATCAGACTTACAGCAATTTGTACAAAATAACGTGAATTTAGAAGAAATTCCTCATCAAATCGGGAAGCTAGAAAATTTAGATTTTTTAGGCGATTTTAGAATTTATGATCAAGATATTTATTATACGCATTCTGAGAAAAATGCAGTTTATCGTTTCGATAGTAAAACATTAAAAGAGCATTTGATTTATCAACATCCTTTAGAGCAAAAAAAAGATGGTTGTGATCATAATATGTGTCGAGGCGTTGGAGCGACGGATGTCGTTTTGAGTAAAAATGGTCAGATTGCTTATGTTACTTCTTTGGACTATAACCAAGTCTTCGCAATTAATTTATCAAATAATCAAGTCATTGAAAAATATCAAGTTGAACGTTATCCACGTAAATTATTATTAGATGAAAGTGGTGAATATTTATTTGTTTATAATGGTGTTGCAAACAGTATTTCTAAAATTAATCTGCAAACAGGTCAAATTGAACATAAAGCTTTACCTGATGCTTATCAAGGGCATTTTTGTCGTGAAATTGATTTAAGTTTTAGCCCGATCTCAGGAAATATTAAAATTTTAGGTGATTGGTCTGATGAGCCTTATATTTATATGAATACACAGGATATGAGTTTTTATCATAGTCCTTTTGAAGTGCCTTATCCTGTGGTTTCTCATGTCAGTGAATATCGTTATATTGTAAAAGCTAAAGACCGCTATAGTGAATATTTTTCGGTTTATGACACTCGTTTAAACCATTTAGTTCAAAAAGTTGGGCTTAAAGCCAGTCAGGATGAACAGAATGATGATAGTGATTATGCACAAAAATATCGTGAGCTAAATGACATGGGGAATTTAGATCACTTTGGTCATTTTTTTGTTGAAAAGGTCGCAAGTGAGTATAGCTATTTAGACCATCAGGCTGTAGATGATCAAGAAAATGATCAAGAAAGTCATGAAAGATATCAATATTTACTGCATTTTATAGATGCAAAAACAGCATCTGAACATCAGGTAAAATCATTTAAATTGGCTTTTCAGCCTTTTAAAATTGTTGAATTAGATAAGCAAAAAATTTTGGTAATTGGCGCTGTAGATCGTAGTTACGGCGCGCAGCCAAGCAAAATTATCGCGATTTATGATTTAAGTGATACAGAGGCACAGAAAATTATGAAACGTAATGCTGCTAAATTACAAGCACAAACTGTTTTGGACATACAGGATTTAACCCAAGACGATTGATCCAATTTTTTTAATTATTTTATGTAGCTTGAATCTGTTGTTCATTCTATTTTCAATCAGAAAGTGAGCAATGTATTTGAGCTATTTTTTAAAGTTACATCAGTTGTTTGACGACTAAATCATTTAATTTTTCTTCTTTATCTAAAATACAGCATAAAAATGTCGCCTATTTGACAGATTGGAATAAGTCATTCAGGCAAGATGTAGACATAGGCAGAAATGCTGCAATGCAATAGCAAACAATAAAGATATTGAGGAAATAAAGATGAGCCATGACTATAAACATATTCAAGTTAAACCCATTACAGGACGCATTGGTGCTGAAATTGCAAATGTGGAACTATCTTCAGAACTTGAAGCACATGTGATTGATGAAATTAACCAAGCATTATTGCAATATAAAGTGATTTTTTTCAAAGCTCAGCACCATTTAGATGATGCAGGACAAGAGGCTTTTGCGGCACGTTTAGGTACGCCATTGAACCATCCAACAGTTCCTATTAAAAATGGATCAAAGCATATTTTAGAGTTGGACTCGGCACATGGGGCGCGTGCAGACAGTTGGCATACTGATATCACATTTTTAGATGCATATCCTAAAGCGTCTATTTTGCGTAGTGTAGTTGCACCTGTTGCAGGTGGTGACACAGCTTGGGCAAATACCACATCAGCTTATGCGACATTACCAGAAGCGTTAAAAGTATTAGCAGATTCTTTACGTGTGATTCACAGTAATGATTTTGATTATGCAAATAGTGATTTAACCGTCAATAAAGAAGCTTTAGCAAAATATAAAAACTTTTTTAAATCAACAGAATATGAGACAGAACATCCCTTAGTTCGTGTACATCCTGAAACAGGTGAAAAGACATTACTTTTAGGGCATTTCTTTAAACGTTTTGTTGGGTTCAGTAGTAGAGAATCTCGTAAGTTATTTGATTTATTTCAAAGTCATATTGTTAAACAGGAGAATATTGTCCGTTGGCGCTGGGAAGCAGGTGATGTTGCAATTTGGGATAATCGTGCCACCCAACATCGAGCGATTAATGATTATGGAGATCAGCATCGCGTAGTACGTCGCGTGACCTTAGAAGGTGATATTCCTGTGGGAGTTGATGGTCGTCCAAGTCAGACTTTCCATAAAGATGAAAAATTCGATATCAAAGATTATCGTTTGAGTGAAGCGGGCATATATGAAAAAGTTTCATAAAGAAAGCATAAAATTAAAATAACTTTGCATAAATAAATCAATGAAATTTAGAATAAATTATTAGCCCATATTTTATTATCCATCTAGTATTAAATTAAAATATTAGATGGATTTTATATGAAATACTATGATTTAAACTTTAATTTAAACTGTGAAGTGTTGAAGAATATATTTAATCATGTTGCGGATGATCGAATTAAATATATATTAAGTAATTCTATGGTGAAGGTTTTTCAAAAGAATGAATTAATATTAAATGAAAAGAATTGTGCGGATGATTTATATATATTGCTAGATGGAATTATTCATATTGGTTATTTAAGTGCATCTGGACGTTTTCATACTTTTAGTTATTTTTCAGAAAAACATGTGATTAATTTATTGCCTTGTATAAAAGGTTATATCATTGATTATAACTATTATGCTTTTAATCAAGTACGTGTCTTGGTTATTCCTAAAAAAATTATTTTCGAAGAATTAAATAATAACAATAAGTTAAATGAAGATTTTCTTAACATTGTTGCCTTAAGAATGCATCGGCTTATTGCTGAAGTAAAGTTTTTGCATGTCGCTAATTTACATCAAAAAATATGTAAGGTTTTACTGAGCTTATCTCAACAGTACGGGATCCGCCATCCTTTAGGAACTGAAATTTATTTAAAAATATCACAGCATGATTTGGCTGATTTATTATCTAGCTCAAGACAAACAATTAACAAAGAGATCAAAAAACTTTCTGATTTAAATATTATAAATTGGCAATATGAGAATATTATTATCAAAGATAAATCATATTTGGATGGTGTTATTTTGAATATTTAGTTTTGGAATTTTCTTATTTAATAAAACTGATATTTAAATCTGTTTATATTATTTTTTAATGTTTAAAAAATATTACATATTGGTTTTAAATAATCAGAGGGATTTATAATGACCATTCAGTCTATTAATGTTCGTAATCAACTTAAAGGTACCATTCAAGAAATTATTAAAGGTGATGTTGTTTCTGAGGTCGATGTTGTCACAGCCTCAGGCATTTTTACCTCAGTCATTACGACACGCTCTGTTGAACAGCTCGATTTACAAGTGGGTAGCCAAGTTATTGTGCTCATCAAATCGACTGATGTATCACTTGCAAAACTGTAGGTGTATACGTTTTATGAAACAACAATTTAAATGTGTTATTGCAACATTAAGTGTATTAAGTGCCAGTATTTCCTTAAGTCATGCAGACAGTGATGTACAGCAACTACAACAGCAAGTGCTTGAATTAGAAAAGTCTTTAAAAAATTTGAAAGGTGAAATTAATCGTTTAAAAGCGCAGCAAACACCTGTTTCGACAGAGGGAGAGCCAAATCAACGTGTACAACAAGATGAAATCGTACAGAGTACAAATGAGGATTTAGAGGACAACGCTGAACAGAAATATGTCACACAAGCTGAATTTCAAGGGATACAGAGTGATTTAGAAAACTATAAATATCAAGTACAACGTGAGCGTGATACAAAAACAGCCTTATCTACTCGTCAATTATTAATTAACGGTGTGGTACAAGCCAAAGCATCTTATTTAGATGAAGCACAACGTATTTCCCCGAATGCTAAAAATACGAGCTTAGCGGTAAATGATCGTCATTCTTCATTTGACTTGGGCGCTGTACAAATTGGTTTCAATGGCAATCTGTTTAAGGACTATAACCAAGGAAGAAATCTAGACTTTAATTTACGTTTTGGTACTTCGCCACAATCAGGAACAAATAATAGTTATTTAAATCTTCTTGATGCTCAGTTGATTTATAACATTTTACCCACTTTAAGTTTAGATACAGGTCGGTTGACTGTAACGCTAGGACAACAATTACTTCCTTTTGGGCAAGAAGTGCAAGCGACAGAAGACCTTAAGCCAACCATTAATAATGCATTATTTAGCTTACCTGGTTATGGCTATGGTCTAGCCATGCGAGAAGTGGGTTTAGTACTTCGCGGCGATGCTTTTCCAACAGTGGATTATGGTTATAACTATCGCTCGCCTATGCTCAGTTATGCATTTGGTATTGTGAATGGAAATGGCGCAAATAAATCAGATGATAATGACGACAAAAACTTTGTTGGACGTTTACGTTATACCTTACCTGTCGAATATAACTCGTGGTTACGTGAGTTAAGTTTTGGCGTGTCTTGGTACCAAGGAAAAAGTAATTTATTTGATTTGAGTGGTGCTGAAGCTTCATTTGCAGGCAAAGGCGATGTGCTACGCAAAGGCTTTGATATTTATTATAACCATCATCCTTTTGGTGCAACGTATGAATATGTACAAGGTGAAGATGACACCTTTGTTCATGATACGGGTGGCATTTATAACCGTAAAAGTGAGTCGCATACGGGGACTTTATTTTGGAATTTTGGCGAGCAATTTGTCAAAGGCTTCCGAAATCAAGGTCGTTATGATGACTGGTGGCCAAAGTCTTACCAAAGTTTTTATCGTTTTGACAAAATCAATCGTGATAAACATGCGGACAATCAAAGCATTGATATTCATAGTTTAGGTTTAAATGCTTTTTTTGCAGAAACCACCAAGTTCCAACTGAATTTAAATCACATCAATAACGAAATTACCCATCAAAAATATAACGAACTGGTTGCTCAGTTCCAATACGGTTTTTAATTCAAATTTTTAAATAAAGAGGAATACCCAATGGCTTTATGGTCAAAATTAGTATTTACAGGTCTAATCACAACAACATTTTGGACAGTAACACCTGTATTTGCAGCAGAAGCAAAACCAACAGTGATTCGTTTAGCGACACCTTATGTCGGTACAGGGAATCGACCTGTGGGATACAGTAATTATTATTCAACAACACAAACATTAGGCTTGATTGAAAAAGAATTTCAAAAAGATGGCATTAAAGTGCAATGGAATAATTTCAAAGGAGCGGGTCCTGCAATTAATGAGTCTTTTGCCAATGGTCTAGTGGATATCACTTGGTTAGGTGACTTACCATCTTTAATTGGTAAAGCAAGTCGTTTAGATACACGTTTAATTGCAGTGGGCGGAACGAATGATAATGCTTATTTAGCTGTACCAACAGGTTCTACTGCCAAGTCTTTTGCTGATTTAAAAGGTAAGAAAATTGGTTTTTTCAAAGGCACAAGCATTCATTTGTCTTTAATTAGTACATTGAAAAGACAAGGTTTATCTGAAAAAGATTTCCGTTTTGTGAATACCGATGGAGCAGTAGGATATTCAGCTTTAGCCAGTGGCGATTTAGATGCGATTTGGAGTAATCAAACATTATTTCCTGTTGTAGACCGAGGAATTGCCAAAATTATTTATAGTACGAAGCAAGAACCTGCGGTAAATCGTCTTTCAGGTTATGTACTTGTAAATTCAAAATTTGAGCAAAAATATCCTGAAACCGTACAACGGATTGTCAATGTATTGGTGAAACAAGCCGCTTGGGAAAGTGATCCTGCGCATAAAACTGAACTTTTTAAACTTTGGTCAAAGTCAGGCTTACCTTATGCAAACTTTGATAAAGCCTATGCTGGTGTGGACTTAAAACGACATAGTGCTCCTATTTTTGATGGCTATAACATTTCACTGATCAAACAAAAATTAAAGGCAGGTCAAGACCTTAAATTGATTCGTGGCAATATTGATGTAGAGCGTTGGATTGAACCAAAATATGTTAATAATGCATTGAAAACATTGAACTTACAGACATTTTGGACACCTCAAGGTGCAAGTGATAAATAAGCACTTGCACTTTTTGTGATAGGAGATTTAAAAATGTCTCAGGATATTGTTTTTAAACAGACGACAACACATAACACAAAGATTGAAGTGACAAAGAAAGCCTCTTTATGGGCATTTCTCAAAAATAACCGTCAATTTACTTGGCTGATTGGCTCAATTTTTCCATTATTTTTATTATTGCTTTGGCATGTTGCGGTAGAAAAAAGTTGGGTGAATCCTCTGCTATTACCTGCACCAGACTTGGTTTGGACTGCGTTGAAAGACTTATATGAGAGTGGGGAATTATGGGCAAATTTGAGTATTAGCCTGACACGAATCGCTTATGGGTTTAGTGCAGGTATGCTGCTTGCGCTTATTTTAGGTTTGAGCATGGGGCTTTCTCGTACAGTTGAAGCCTACGTGTGGCCGACCTTTAAAGTCATTAATTTAGTGCCTGTCGTGGGATGGATTCCTCTTTTAATTTTGTTGGTGGGTATTGATGAAGCATTAAAAATTATTTTGATTGCAAAGGCAGCTTTAGTTCCAATGACGATTAATATTTTTAAAGGTGTGCGTAATATTCCTGAGTCTTTAACAGAAGTTGTTGATGTTTATCAGCTTAGTACATGGTCACGGTTTAAAAATTTAGTTTTACCCGGCGCTTTTATGAGTTTTATAGGTGGTTTAAGACTTTCTCTTGCAAGTGCATGGGGAGCATTGGTTGCAGTTGAGTTGTTGGCATCAAGTGAAGGAATTGGTTATTTGATGGTATATGGCAGACAAATTTTCCAACTTGATGTGGTGATGGCAACGGTGATTGTGATCGGGTTCGTTGGGTTCTTTTTTGATGTGCTGATTCGTTTGCTGCAAAAGAAACTCAGTCCATGGAATAGTTAAATAGAGGCAGATTAAAATATGAAAAAATTAGACCTTAGAGCTTGGGTCATTCCCATTTTACTCTTGCTAGTGTGGTCTATTGTGACTCAACAGCAATGGGTTGATCGTGCATTACTGCCTTTACCTCAACAAGTTTGGCAGGTTTTTGTAGAGAGTTGGCAGTCTAAAGAGCTTTTTGAAAATATCGGCTATAGCTTGGCACGTAATACTGCTGGCTTTATTGCAGGTGGCATGATTGGCGCATTATTTGGATTATTTTTAGGTTTAAATACTTGGGCAGATCGATTTTTTTCACCGACTTTAAATGCGATTAAACATGTTGCGGTTTTTGCTTGGATTCCATTAATGATCATGTGGTTTGGTAATGCGGAAACTTCAAAAATTATTTTCATCGCATTGGTTGTTTTTTACCCTGTATTTTTTAATACCTATGATGGTGTGAAAAATGTCTCAGAAAAAAATAAAGAGGTCGCCAAAATTTTTCAACTCAGTGCATGGAGTACTTTTTTTAAAGTGATTTTACCTTCTGCTGCACCCAGTATTTTTGCAGGATTAAACATTGCATTGGTTTTTTCTTGGGTGGCTACGATTGGCGCGGAGTATTTCTTTATCGCTGCACCTGGTGTGGTGAATCCTATTTTAGATGGTCAAAATCTCTTTCAAATGGAAGTGGTTTTATATGGGATGGCGATTATTGCTTTGGTGGGCTTAGTCTTTGCCAAAATTGCACAATACTTTGAAAATTATAACCTTCGTTGGCGTCAAGGTACGCATAAATAAGATTTTAAATAGGTATAAAGATGAATCAAAAAGTGAATGCAAATGGACAAGTCACCATCAAAAACTTAAATAAATATTTCAATACTCAAGCTGAGCCATTACATGTATTAGAGCAAATTAACTTAGACATTGCTTCTGGTGAGTTTATTAGTATTGTTGGAAATAGTGGTTGTGGAAAATCAACTTTACTAAGGCTTTTGGTCGGTTTAGATGATGATTTTGAGGGGGAAATTAAAATTGACCAAACGCCAATTCAGGGCACAAGTTTAGATCGAGGGATTGTATTTCAAGATCATCGTTTATTTCCATGGCTCAATGTCGAGCAAAATATTGCGTTAGCTTTGGAAAAAAGTATATTAAGCAAAGCTGAAAAACATGAATTAATTGCCTATCATTTAGACTTAGTACAACTCAGTGCATTTAAAAAAGCTTATCCAAGCCAACTTTCTGGAGGAATGAGCCAACGTGTCGCCATTGCGCGAAGCTTGGTGAATCGTCCACGTATTTTACTTTTAGATGAACCCTTTGGTGCTTTAGATGCTTTAACGAGAGCGAACTTACAACAGGAATTACAACGTATTTTATCTTCAGAAAAAGTGACAACGATTTTAGTGACCCATGATGTAGAAGAAGCAGTGTTATTGGGTGATCGTATTGTGGTGATGCAGCCAAACCCCGGAAGGATTAAACGCATTGTTGATATCAATTTAGAGCGACCACGAAAACGTGAGGATTATCGTTTAACCACAATTAAAAATGATATTTTACAAGATTTTAAAGACCAAAAAATAGTGATAGAACCACATGAATTAGCACGTTATGGCTTAACATGGTAAAGCAAAAGTACAAAAAAATGCCCAAATCTGGGCATTTTTATGGCAAAATTTTAGCGCATAACGACTAGGTTTAAATTAAGACTTTAATGGTTTTTTTCTTCCAAACAAATTGATAATACAAGGCTTGCAGAAGACATAACGAAACAAATGCCAATGCGTAGGCATACCAAATTCCTTTTAAGCCCCACCAATCACTAAATAAATAGGCAGCAGGAACTTCAATCAATAAAATTGCGAGTACATTGATTAACATAGGTGCGGTAACAGTGCCGCTTGCTCGCATGATTGATGCAAAAATAGAGCCTGCACCAAAAAATAAAATAGACCATAACACAATAAATAAAAGGTTTTGCCCAAGCTCAATAACAGAAGGGTCTGTAATAAATAGCGCCATTAAATATTTAGAAAATAAGTAAGCCAATAAAACTAAACTTCCAGTAATCACCAGATTCATAATTAAAGAAGTTCGTGTGACTTTTGCCAATAATTCAGATTTACCTGCACCAATCGCTTGTGCAGCAAAAATAGAGGCTGCAATTGAAATGGACAAGGCAGGAAATTGAATATAGTTAAGCACTTGATTTACTGCACCATAAGCTGCTGTCGCATGCGAACCATAATGATTCACCAAGCCAATAATCACCAAACCAGCCGCAGAAGTGGTGACCATTTGAATACCTGTAGGTATGCCCAAACGTAAAATAATACGGCTCAATTCAGGTTCATGTTTAATGTGGCGCAGTAATGCCATATCGAGTTTTAAGGCATGATTTTTTTTATTTAAATAATAGTATAAAAAAGCTAAAACCGACACATAACCTATACTTGTTGCAATAGCAGGGGCAATAATCCCTAATTTTGGAAAACCAAAATAACCTGCAATTAAAATAGGTGTGACCATCACACCGATCAGAATAGTCATGCCTGACGCAATTAAAGGTGTCGTACTATCACCTACACCACGTAAAATAGATGTATAAATAATATAGATAAATAAAAGAGGACTTCCTGCAAGCATCCATTGCACATAAGGTAAAGACAGATGCATGACATTAGGATCTACGCCTAATAGCAATAAAAGTTGTTTAGCAAAAACTACACCTAAAATAGCAATCAGGCAGCCACCAATTAAGGTCATAAATAAAGTAGAGCCGACCACCATTTTGACTTTTTCAATGTTTTTTGCTCCCCAAGCTTGCCCAACCAAAACAGTTGCACCTGAAGATAAACCAATCACAAAAGCCAATAGAAAAAATAGAATAGGAAAAAAGACAGCAATGGCAGCAATAGCATTGACGCCCATCATTTGCCCAACAAAAATGGTGTTTATTGTGCCCGAAAGATTTTGCAGAATATTTGTTGCAATTAAAGGCGCCAAAAAAATAAGGAAGCCTTTCCAAAATCGAGGATGGTGTAGTAGATTCTCTTTTGCTGACATTCTTAGTTTATGACCCATTCCATTGAAATTGTTTTATAATTCAAAATATCATAATTCTAGAAAAAAGCCTTAGCTTTTAAGTAACTAAGGCAATTGATTGAAGAGAAAAGTAAATTTTAGACTTGAGCTAAGATTTCACAAGCCTGCTGCAAGGTTTCCTGTTTTTTAGCAAAACAAAAACGGATCAGACGTAAATCTTGAGGCGCATTTTTATAAAAAACTGAGACTGGAATGGCGACAATTTTATGTGTTTCAGCAAGAAATTTACACATTTCGATATCATTGAGTTCAGGACGAATGTTGCTGTAGTCTACATTTTGGAAATACGTCCCCTGAGAGGGTGCAAATTTAAAACGTGACTGACTGAGTCCTAAGTTAAACATATCGCGTTTTTGTTGATAAAATGCAGATAAATTTTCAATATGTTCAGGATGTTGCTGCATAAAATTAGCAAGCGCAATTTGAATAGGTGTTACACCACAAAAATTAGCAAATTGATAAACTTGACGGAAAACAGTCATTAATTGTGGTGCAGCAATACAGTAGCCTGTTTTCCAACCTGTAACATGGAAAGTTTTACCAAAAGAACCAATCACAAAACTGCGATCACGTAGTTCAGGGAATGAGAGTGCAGAATAATGTTTCTGATCGTCAAAAACTAAATGCTCATAAACCTCATCAGACAACACCACAATATTTTTATCTTGAATTAAATCAATTAGATTTAACCAATCTTGCTTTGACCAAATCGCCCCAGTAGGGTTATGTGGTGTATTCACAATAATCATGCGTGTTTTATCATTGATTGCGGCTTGGACTTGATTCCAGTCTACAGAAAAATCAGTGCTGTTTAAGGCAATATGAATTGCTCGACCACCCACCAACTGTATGCTTGGTGCATAACTATCATAGCTTGGGTCAAAAATAATGACTTCATCATCTGCATGAATAAGTGCCTGAATTGCTGAGAAAATACCAATGGTTGCACCGGGTGTAATGGTAATTTCGGTAAGGGGATTTAGATCTAATTGATCACGCTTTAAAAATTGTTGTGCGACTTGCTCGCGCAATGGCAAAAAACCATCACCTGCGGCGTATTGATTAAAGCCATCTAAGGTTGCTTGACTCAGTGCATTTAATAATTCGGGTGGTGCAGCAAAATCAGGAAAACCCTGTGATAGATTCAGTGCATTTAAACGCTGAGCCATTGCACTCATGATGCTAAAAATAGTGATGCCTTGCGCTGGGAGTTTAGAATGGATTTCGATCATGGCGATATTAGTTTTATTGAATGAATAAAGATGAGTTTAGCAGGGGCTTTAAAATACAAAAGCAAAATTTACACAACGGGATCTTACATCTAAAGTTGAAATTTGGGATTAGCCACTGCGTCTTGCGCTTCGTCAAAGTATACTTTGACTTGCTCAGGCTCGACCTACTCTTACGAAACGATGTTTCTCATTCGGCAAAAGTAGGCAAAACCATCTTGCGGACTCAAAATATATTTTGAGGATCCTCACCGCAAAATTCGTCGACTACCGCAAATTGATAAATACATCGCAGAAACATTTCTACCCAAAGTAGTCCTGCCTCAAACACGTTGCGGATGACGTTTCCGCGTATCCACATTTTTCTAGCTCCAAAGTTTAATTTTAGAGTTACTACGTAACATCAGTTAGAAAAATAAGATAAATGAAAAAAAAGCCTGACATCCTGTCAGGCTTTTTTTGTATTTGTTACTCAGGTATAACTCCTGTTGTACCTACATGTCCTTTGTTGTCTTTTCTTATTTTTTTCTGGAGCATCCTGCTCTCTATAAATCTATAATATAAATTTTGAATAAAGTTGTATATTGGTTAAATCCCTCATAGGTTGTACGCTTAAACGTACAAATTACAATAAATATATGTTTTTGAATGATGCTTTAAATTCACTAAACCATAAAATCAATTGCTGCGCGAATCACACCTAAAGTTAGACCAATAAAAGCACCAACAACAACACCATTGACGCGAATCATGTGCAAATCACCACCCACTTCATTCTCAATTTTATCAATCATTTCACGAGAGTCCCATTCATGAATACGTTCACTGATAAAACGAATGACTTTTTCGCTATATTGATCACTTAAATGAATTGCCATTTCACTCATACGTTGGTTAAGTAATTGGCGTACAGATTGATTGGCAATGAGATTTTCACCGACTTGTTGAATTGCTACACGTAAATTTGTGGCTATACCTGAGTCCGCTTTCATTAAGTCTGATTTAATTGCATCACATAAAATAACCACTGCACCTGTAATGAAATTCAACACAGACTCACTATCAAGAAGGGCATTTTTAGTTTCATTCAGGCGAATACTTACAGCACTTTGGTTGTCCGCAAGTTGGAGCATCAAATCATGTGTAAGTTCTTCAAGTTTTTTACGAAATGAATGCTCAGGGTCAGCCAAAATCGCTTCAACTTTTTCAAGTAATGAATCAATCGTACGCTGTTGAACATCAATCCCGATCCAACTTGCACCTTTAGCCAGTTTCCAAACGCCTAATTCTTTAAATAGACGTCGAGTTAAATCTTGTGTTTGTTCAGGATGATGGATCATCCATTCATGTGCCATATCTAAGCCACGTTGTAGCACATCTTGGTGGAAGTCATTTTCTAAAACAGCACGCAGCATTTCACTGGCTAAATGATTAATACGTGTATTTTTAATCCATTGAACGCTATTATTTTGAATGAAATTTCCAATTTGTTGTTGCCCCACAAAGTCGAAAATTTTAGGTACTGTTTGTTGGATGACATCTGTCACTTGGCTGTTATTTTTGGGATCGGCAAGCCATTGCCCAACAGCTAAAGTGAGGTCAGTTTTCTGTAAACTTTTTTCAACAATTTGCGGTGAAAGAAAATTTTCCTGAACAAATTTACCCATAGACTCAGCAATACGTGCTTTGTTGCGTGGAATAATTTCAGTGTGATCTTTTAAAAACTTAGGAATAGGAATTTTGCCAAAAGGGTTGCGAAATAATACCGTAATCGCATACCAATCGGCTAAACCACCGACCACACCTGCTTCTGCACCGAGCATCAAGATATGAATAAACCATGCATATTCGGGCATGAGTTTGGCTGAAATAATCAATAAAAACCAAGTAACAATTGCCACAATGAGTGCAATTGTGGCAAAGCGTTTACTTCGATTTAAACTGGGTACATTTGCAACTTCAGTCTTACTCATTCAGCACCTTAAACGTTATTGTTTTGTTGATGTTACATCAGTTATCTGAGGTTGGAGTACTTGTCCTGTCGGACTAAGCCCATATTTTTGACCCAATGATTGCAAAATTAAACGAGCATCAAAAGCATCAGTAGGTGCAGATTTTTGGTCTTTAAAGCATTCAATTGTATATGCAACTTGCGTAGGATCTAGAGTAACCACTTGCGGCATATCATAAAATGGGTCGAAAAATGCGCCATGACGTCGATATCCATAAGGATAATAATTTGGTGTTGGATATACGACGGCTTTACGTGGAGGTTGTTGAGTACGATTGCTTGGATCATCAAGGACTTTAAAAAATTGGAAGCCATTTTGTACTGTCGTTTGTGCAGATTTTAACAATGTAATTTCTTCGGCTGTGCCATAACTCATATTACGTGTTTGAAAACTGATACGAAAAGTATGGGCATTTAATGGCAAAGTTGAAAATTGCCCAAGCTGATCAAAAGTAAGTGGTTTACTTGGCGTCGTCGCACAACCTGTCATTGTGAGTGTTGCAACAATGCTTAAACACATCCATAGATTTTTCATGTTTTGCTCCTTCTCAGCGTGGAAAAGAAATCTATAAAATGGGAGAAATTTATCTTTTATAATCTTATTCTACGTTGATGGATTGAGCATGAATTTCAAGAAGATTTTTGTTAATTCAAAAGCAGTATATAATTACACAGTGGAATAAAAATTAGATCAATGATGCAAAATATTAATTTCGAATTGGGGCGTTTGGCTGGAATTTTAGATACCTTTGCATTGCTTAATACAAAGACCAATCATGATTATAGCTTTGAAATCGTTAATCTTCAGGTTTGTGAGCAAAGTCAAATTGCATTTCAACACTATTTTTTAGAGATTTACCCAGCAGCTTCAATTACATTTGAGGAATTGTCTCTTACTGATTTAAAAGTGCGTGATGTACTCAGAGCATGGCTTTTTAGTTATCAAAAATCTGACAATATTGATGACGAGCCGATTGGTTCAGGTTCGGGCTTGTGCTATTTGGATGATAAATATCAGGATTTTTATCTTACTTCTATTGATGTACAACTTGATTATGTACAAAAAATACTTGAAAAGATAAAGCTTTTACTCAAAGTACAAAAAATTTATCAAGTCGATGTGCAGACACATTCATGGTATGAGTGCGTTTGGAACGATTTTATTTTTGAAGGTCAAGATGGAAGTATTTTCCTCCATCTTGGTGTATCTGACTAAAAAGAAGGGTATCTGTCTGAGATTAAAAACGGCTATTAGGTTGTTTTAAAAACTCAATTTCTTCGGGTGTAGATGCACGCCCTAAAACTTCATTGCGATGTGGATAACGTCCAAAACGATCAATAATGACTTTATGTTTTTTTTCAAAATCTAAATTGATCGGGTTGCCTAAAGCCTCAAATAATTTTAATGCTTCTTCATGAATCACTTTTGACTCACTATGCATAAATGGCATATACAAAAATGAACGTTGCTCAGGTTGTAACTGCAGATCTAAACCCAGTTGAATTGTTTCTTGGGCAAGAGCTAGTGCTAAAGCATCTTGAGCAAAGGCTGCTGCTTGATCACGGTATAAATTTCGAGAAAATTGATCGAGTACAATGATTTCTGCCAAACGTCCTTCTGCATTTTCACGCCATGTCCAAAGCTCTGCTTGTTTGGCTTGATTTAAAATATCAGCAAAACGCTGATGCAATTTTTGATCAAAATCAGTACTTTTTTGAAACCAAAAAGGCTGAGTGTCGGCATTAAACCAAAAATTAAGGATATCTTGATATTTCATAGGTTTTGATCTTTTGTAAACTAATTCTTTTATAAAATCACAAATTTAACATGTCTAAAAGGCTTAATTTGTGATAAAAAAATGCCGAAATAAAATGAATATTCTATTTAAAAGTTTGGCAGCTATGCCAGTATATCGATAATTCACGTTATACTGCGTCATCAGAAATATTTTATTTTAAAAATTCTTTAAGATAAGTGAGTAACTAATGAGTCAACCCGAAGCAGTTTTTCCTACAGTTTTACCAGTTTGGGTTGATTCTGCATTATTCAAAGGCATGTTGCGCGGTATTGAGCGTGAAAGCTTGCGCATGCAAAGCAATGGTTTTTTATCCCAAGCCGATCATCCTAAGACACTAGGTTCAGCGCTGACCCATCCACATATCACAACAGATTACTCTGAAGCGTTGATGGAGTTTATTACACCACCAAAAGAGAGTATTCCAGAAGCGCTCAGTTATTTAACAGATATTCATGCGGTTGTGCATCGTCATTTAGAAAATGATGAAAAACTCTGGCCTTTATCTATGCCATGTATGTTGGATGACCAAGAAGAAAATATTCGACTAGCACAATACGGCAGTTCAAATATTGGTAAATTTAAAACGCTATATCGTCATGGTTTAGGCATTCGTTATGGTCGTCGTATGCAGACCATTTCAGGTGTTCATTATAATGTTTCATTTCCTGATCATTTATTTGAACAATTACAACAACATGAAACCGACGATGAATTAAAAAATCTGAGTTTACAAGACTATCGTAGTCATCGTTATTTAGGCTTAGTGCGTAATTTTATTCGTTTAACCCCTTTGGTGATGTATTTGGTGGGAGCAAGTCCATCTGTCTGTAAATGTTTTATGACAGGACGAGACCATCATTTGTTGCCTTTGGTGAAAGGTACTTTATTTTCTCCATATGCGACTGCTTTACGTATGGGACGCTTTGGTTATCAAAATTCTGCCCAAAAACAATTGGGAATCCATTATAACAACCTTAAATGTTATGTTGCAGAATTACAAAAAGCAGTCAATACACCTTATGCACAGTTTAGCCATTTAGGTCTAAATGATGAACAAGGTGAACCTATTCAGATCAATGACCATGTACTGCAAATTGAAAATGAATATTATAGTTTGGTACGCCCAAAGCAAGTGCCACAAGCAGGGGAAACACCCTCTGAAGCTTTAGCTAAACGCGGCATTGGTTATGTAGAATTGCGCGCTGTTGATGTTAACCCTTATGTTGCAATTGGGATTGATGAAACAACGGCAGGCTTTTTAGAAGTTTTAGCCTTGTATTGTTTACTCAAAGATAGTCCTGAACTTTTAGAAAAAGAACAGGATATGATTGAAAAAAATCAAAATGAAGTGGTCAATCGTGGACGTGCAGAAAATGTGATGATCCAAGAGCTTGATGCTGAATATCCACTTCGAGAATGGGCAGAACATCATATTCAAGCCATGCAAGCTTTGGCTGAAATGCTCAATCAAAGTTATGAAACGACACTTTATGTAGATGCTTTAACTGTAATGCAACAACGTATCAGCGATGTTGATCAAACACTATCTGCGCAAGTGATTGAAGATACTTTACAAAGCGGTGGAACGTGGAGCTTTGGTAGTGAAATGGCACATCGCCATGTAAAATATTACGAACAACATGTATTAAGTCCAGAAACTTTAGCGTATTTTGAGCAACTGACAGCATCATCATTGCAACAACAACAGCAACTTGAGCAAGAAACAGATTTAAGTTTTGAAGACTATCTTGCCAAATTTAGATGATATAAATTAGAGAAAAAATTAGAGGAACAGCCATGCAGTGGCAGAGTTACCGTGTTGTAAGTGGTTTTTTATTTTTGGCAAGTGTTATTGGGATGGCATTTGCTTTGTATTTAGAGCATGTACAAGGTTTAGACCCGTGTCCACTTTGCGTTTTTCAACGTGTTGGTTTGATTGGTTTAGGTCTTATTTCTTTAATCGCCTTACTGCATAATCCTAAAACAAATGTATTTAAACGTTTTTATGCATTTTTAGGTACTTTAGCGATTGCTTGGTCTGTAGGGGTTGCTGCCCGTCATGTTTGGTTGCAAAATTTACCTAAAGACCAAGTACCAAGTTGTGGACCGGGCTTAGATTATTGGGTAGATACATTGCCATTAAAGGCAGTTTTTGAAAATGTACTCAAGGGATCTGGTGAATGCGCTATGGTTGACTGGACATTTCTAGGACAATCACTACCTGTTTGGTCATGCTTATTTTTTAGTGTTTTGACCTTGATCAGTTTATGGCAGCTTTTCCGAAAATATCCTGCTTAAACTAAAAATGCCAACATGAGTTGGCATTTTTTATATCAGGACAATTTATATTAAGATAGTTTTATATCGAGATCATTTAGGTTTCAACAATACCACGCATACTTTCAAGCTTGATCAAGTACTTACGAATCTGCTCTTCTGCGATTTCGTCATGATGAGGATAAAACCATTTTGCAACTTGTTCGGCAACATCAGGATGGTATTGAATATCAAAATGATTTAACCCATAAAATACTGCTTTATGTGATTCAGGTAATTTAAGTTGAAACTTAGGATTTGGATGTTCACCTAAAGCACTTTTTACACTGACCAGATAATCACCAATTACTTTTAAAGTTCGATTTTTACGATTTTCAAACTCAAGTGTACCCGCAACTAAATAGGTATTAATGTACGATGGCAACGGTGCAGGTTTACGATTATCATCCATTAAACCAATACGTGCATGATTATGTTCCCAATCATCATCACGCACACTGCCAAAACGTAAATCTAAAATACCATTACTGCGAATATTGACAATATGACTGACCAGTTTGACCAAAGGGAAATGACCAATTTTGTCTTGTAATGCAAAACCAAAGCGTTCTAGTACAGCACCATGATGCGGTGAGCCTAAGCAAACGAGATTTTCAACCAGATGAATCCAGTTATGCATATTTTGCTTACCATAGAACAGGGCGCTACGAGCAACTAAGCCACCCATACTATGCCCAATTAAATCAATACTGGTAATGCGTGGATTACGTTTGATTAAATCTTCTAACAAATTTGAAAAAGAGCGACCATTTGCAGAAATACGACGACCTGTATTGTAGTGTAAATAGAGCATCGTATTATTATCGCGTTGTGCAAGGAGTTTTTCTCCAATACCGCCATTACCACGATTGCTCCAATCCAGATGGTTCATACATAAGCCATGAGCAAAAATAACCACTCTTCCTGCTAAATCACCTTTCTGAATTGCACCATAATGGTCATATACAACAGTCGATAACGCTAAAGGATTATGAGTCGCTAAAAGATAATCGCCTAAAACACCATTTAAAGCGCTGACTAAAAAATTAAGTGTTGGGGTCAATGGTTTATCATGGAGCTTTGGAAAATGCTCAATCACTTTACGTAAACTGGGTGCTAAAAAATAATGCCCATAATTTTGTAGTGAGTTAAAACCAAATTGGTAAATTTTTTCTACATAAGGACGCGCTTGGAAGCGTTTAGCTCTTTGCTTACTTAGACCAAACACACTGAGTAAAACTTCACGTTGTAAGGATTGGATGAGGTCTTGTACCACGCTAGTAAACGGTGTACTGACCAATTGCGCTAAGCCTTCGAGAACATCAGCTTGACTCGGAGGGGAGCGATCCCATTTACAATATGTTTCATGTAGTGGTGTTAAACTTGCCATAGATTGCTATCCTCTAAATGATTACACACATGGGTTGATGTGTAAAATCAAGGCTTATATCCTTATGTCATTATATTATTCATCTTGAAACTTATTTAGCATACTGTTTCAGGTTTTAGTACAGTGTTTTTTTTGTCCGACAATAAACTGTGTTATACAATTTATAACATTTTGTGATTTATGTCGCATTTTAACTTATATCAGCTCTTTGAAATTTGCAAATGGTTTTAGATGAATATTATTTATTTACATGGTTTTCAAAGCAGCCCATTTTCGATAAAAGGGCAACAGCTTTATCAGTATAGTCAATACATTAGCCAACATCAGTTGCATTTGCCAGATTTAAATGCGCCACCCGATGAAGTGCTTAGCACTGTTGCAGCGATGATTGAAAAATTAGAAGATGTTGCATTAGTTGGTAGTAGCTTAGGCGGTTTTTATGCAACACAATTGGCTGAAAAGTTTAATATTCCAGCAGTTTTAATTAATCCTGCAGTAGAACCTTGGCTATTATTTAGAACATTATTTGGAATAGAACAGCTACCTTATCAAGTCAATGAAAAGTGGACTTTAGATAATACACAGCTCAATTTTTTAGAGCAGATTGCTGTGCAAAAACTACAGCATTCAGAAAATTTTTTAGTGTTATTACAGCAAGGTGATGAGGTATTAGATTATCGTCAAGCAGAACAATTTTATCGTCCATCTTCTTTTGTTGTGACAGAAATGCAAGGGAATCATGCAATGGAAAATTTTGCTGAAAAGATTCCGATGTTGCTCGCGTTTTTATCAGGATTTGAGGCTAAAAATAAACTCAAAGGCTAAGTCAATTAACCTTTGAGTAAAATTTATTTTTAATTTGTGGGCTTATTCAAGTACAGGATTTTTACGTGGACTCCATTTGGTTAAAATGTCATTCACCGCAATTTTGTTGTAGCTATAGTATGTGCTTTGTAAGCCTTTGATTGGTAAGCTGTAGTTTCCTCTAACAACTTGATTATTGTATTCAAACCATGCAATTTGACTATCATTAACACTAAAATAAGTTTTAAGTGCTTCTTTTGCTGCTGTGTCTGACGCAGTAAATAAAATATGCTTTGGTGCACCTTGTTTTGCTGCAATCAACTCATATTTGATCGTATAGTTGAGTGTTTTATTTTGCTCTTTATCAAAAACTGCAACATCAGCAACTTGTTTGTCATTTAAGCGAATGGCACCAGTACGTCCAGTATTTTGATACCAAGCTTTGCTTTCGATGGCTTTTTCAAGGGTTGGCGCTGTCGTTGAACAATATGAACTGACTGTGTTACAGGTATAAATAGGGTGTGGTGTATTTGTTGAACTAAATACTGTATGGGTACGCGTAATAGCGTAATTTGGTTGAGTAATATCTTGTACCCAAGCATAGGCTTTGGCACCTTGAGAAAAATATTGGGTTTTAATAGATTCAGGTAACGGAATACCATTACCAAAGCCTTGGTTGATACCCTGTGCAAGGCTGAGTCCTGCAAGAGATTTTTCAGTTAATGTATAGTATTTAATGCCTGTATCTGACTGAATATAGAGCGTTTTAATGCCTTCAGTACCAACAGGACCTTGTGAAACGGTCATATCATCTTGAGTTTCTACCCATTTATTTTGAGCAATATTAAATACCAAGGACGGAATAGAGTCTTCTCGCCAAGTATTAGAAGATGATCCTTGTGTTGCGTATGTTTTAGTTTTGAAAGTTTTATCATCTTTTGAGTATAAATAACTATAACTTGATAATTCGAGCGGATTTTCATCTACCCAGTAGCTTAAGTCATATAAATTGTTATTTTTTACCTCAGTGAGAGGGTCTTGTACATATTTGAAATTATCTTTCAAGGTTTTGTACTGTGACGGAACATATTCGGCAGGTTTTGGTGGTTCTGGTTTTGGCTCTACAACATTATTATCATCAGAGTCACTTCCACCACCACAGGCAGTTAGGAGTAATGTTGACACAAGGCTGGAGAGTAGGAGTATATTTTTCATATCATTTCTCATTATCTTATTCATATTAAAAAATTTATCTCAATTTTTATAAGGCAAAGCATGATTTTGTTTGCAAAAAACTATTATCAGATTGAAATAAATCAAGAGAATCTTAACAAATTTTCAATCAAAACTTGAATGAAAAATGAGTGAATCTGTAACAATTACGTCACTGACTGTCGTATTACCCCATTTAAGATGATGATCAAAGCTGTTTTTTTACTGAAAATGAGATACTGTACCAACTCATAATCTATCTGCTTAATTTTTAAAAAAGGGAAACTTGCAACGTGACGCAATACACAGCCCAATCTCTTGAGGTTTTATCTGGTTTAGACCCTGTTCGCCGTCGTCCAGGTATGTATACCGATACCACGCGACCAAACCATTTGGCACAAGAAGTTATTGATAATGCTGTCGATGAGGCACTTGCGGGACATGCCAATAAAATTACAGTCACGGTATATAAAGATGGTTCGTTATCTGTTGAAGATAATGGGCGAGGCATGCCTGTCGACATTCACCCTGAATATGGGCAAAGCGGCATTGAGATCATTTTAACTAAGTTACATGCAGGTGGTAAGTTTAGTACAGATAACTACCAATTTTCAGGTGGTTTACATGGTGTCGGTATTTCAGTTGTTAATGCTTTATCGGATCGAGTTGAAGTTGAAGTTCAGCGCCAAGGCAATCTGTACAAGATGGCATTTGAGCATGGTGAAGCAGCAGCGCCACTTGAAGTATTAGAAGGAAAAGCATCCAAAAGAGCGTCGGGAACGACTGTACGTTTTTGGCCAGAAGCAAAATATTTTGATTCACCAAAATTTGCACTCAAAGCTTTAAAACATAATTTAAAAGCGAAAGCAGTTTTGGCTGCGGGTTTGCAGATTAATTATGTTGATGAAATTAATGATGAAAAAATAGTTTGGCAGTTTGAAAATGGTCTAGTTGACTATTTGATGGATGAATTGCAAGATCGAGAAATTATTCCTCATCCTGCTTTTGTTGCAACTGGAGATGCTGAGCGTGCGAGTGCTGAATTTGCCATTTGTTGGAATGCAGAAGGTGGCGAACAGATTCAAGAAAGTTATGTGAATTTGATTCCAACGGCGCAAGGTGGTACGCATGTCAATGGTTTGCGTTCAGGTGTTACAGATGCGCTGCGTGAGTTCTGTGAGTTACGTAACTTATTGCCACGTAATATGAAATTGTCAGCCGAAGATGTTTGGGATGGCGTGAATTATATCCTGTCATTAAAATTCCAAGAGCCACAATTTTCAGGTCAAACCAAAGAACGTCTTTCAAGTCGTGAAGCTTCAAATATTGTTTTGAATATTGCCAAAGATGCTTTTGCTTTATGGTTAAACCAAAACTCTGAAACTGCAATGTTATTGGCTGAGTTAGCGATTGCAAAAGCGGGTCGCCGTTTAAAAGCAGCAAAAAAAGTAGAGCGTAAAAAGATTGTTTCAGGACCAGCCTTACCAGGGAAATTAGCAGATTGTGTGGGGCATACACTTGCTGAATCTGAGTTGTTTATTGTAGAAGGTGACTCAGCAGGTGGTTCTGCCAAACAAGCACGTGATAAAAATTTCCAAGCGATTATGCCGATTCGCGGAAAAATTTTAAATACATGGGAAGTATCTTCAGATGAGGTTTTAGCTTCTCAGGAAGTTCATGATATTGCGATCGCGATTGGCGTAGATCCTGGTAGTGATGATCTTTCAGAATTACGTTATGGGAAAATCTGTATTCTTGCTGATGCTGACTCGGATGGTTTACATATTGCGACCTTGTTGTGTGCTTTATTTGTCAAACACTTTCCTAGCTTAGTTGAAGAGGGGCATTTGTTTGTTGCTATGCCGCCATTATTCCGTATAGATGATGCTAAAGATGTACATTATGCTTTGGATGATGATGAACTGGCAGCTATTTTAAAGAAAGTAAAAAGTAAAAACCCACAAATTACTCGCTTTAAAGGCTTAGGTGAGATGAATGCCAGCCAATTGCGTGAAACGACGATGGATCCAAATACACGCCGTTTGGTGCAATTAGATTTAGACGATAGCCATTTTACTGCAAGTCTGTTAGATAAACTTTTGGCTAAAAAACGTTCTGCTGACCGTAAACATTGGTTAGAGCAGAAAGGTAATTTAGCTGACTTAACTGTGTAAAATAAAAAAGCCCGAAAGGGCTTTTTTTATATATTCGTGTTTTCAGCCCAAAGGAAATATCCACCATATTGGCTTGATCTAAACTCACCACCGATATTTTTCCCTTGTTCTGTCAAATAGTGTTTACCATTTCCATTAAGTGTAAGAAAACCAAGTTCAACAAATTTATCTAAGAGTTCATTGGTTTTAATTTTATGTTTTGCCGCAAGTTTTGAAGAGGTTAATTTTCCTGTTCCTTCATTTGCTGTATTTAAATTTGATGATTCTTCAACTTTTTCTGTTTTTACTTCATCTAGCGAAATCCTTACTTCATCACTAATACGAATAATACGTTGAGCTTCTTCATAGGCATCTTTATAGACATCAACATCATCATCTTTTTGAATTAAAATCCCCATTTCATTATTATTCACTTGGCTAAATTCATATAAATTTAGACTCGAAATAATACAATGATCTTCATTTAAATAGCATTTTGCATGCAGGTTTTTACAAAAACTAACGCGAATATAATCAAGTTTTTGCATCCATTTTATTTCATCAGGATGTAAGTCACTTTTTCCATAAACAATACGAATATCAATTTTTAAGCGATTTTTATCTTCTAAAAGCTCTTTAATTCGATCATTTAAACGTAAATATGGACTGATTAAAATTAATCGTTCTTTGGCATTTTTAATCAGTTCTTCTAAAAAGAAGTTAGTTGCGCTCGTATTTAGAAATTTTGCCATGTGATCCCCCTCTATTTTAAGTTGTTATGCTTTAATTAAAGCATATCTTGATGATAAAGAGGGAGATATCTAACTCATTTTTATTGTGATTTCTCAACTTTATAGAATGTTCCACCAGCATAAACATTGTGTCCAAAGCCACAGGTCGACTCACCACTTTCTTGTTTAGCTTCAATATAATGACCTAAATTTTGATCTGTTTTAAAATCAAGCTGAATCGTACAATCCTCATATTTATAAATTGCTCGTTTTTTATTTAAAGCAAATGAGGTATCAAATTCTCCCATATTTGGTCCATAAATAAGGCTTCTTAAACCCATATATAAACCTGCGTAGCTCACCTCATACGCATTTTTATGACGTTTAACCGTGATATGATCCCATTCGCCATAACCTGAATAACTGACATATTCACCTGATAAGTCTGTAGAAATCTTTGGTTTAACCAGATTTTTTAAATTAAATTGGTTGGTTTTTTCTTCTTTGTTGATCATTAACCAAGCTCTTGCCCACATCGGTTTTCCCATTTTTGCATAGCTCAGCGCTACATTATTTTGGGCAGTGATCACTTGCTGTTCTGTGAACTTAACCGTTGTTTCGTCTTCATTTGATAAACAAAAAGAGCTCCAAGCTGCTTGAGTTTGAAAATGTTCTAATGCTTTCTTATAATTTTTTTGGTCATACAACTTTTTGCCTAAAGTTGCATGTTGCGAAACTGCCTGACAGCCGCGTTGTAATTCCTGTTCAAAAGAAGATTCTGCGTGTGCAGTTTGCACAGTGCTATAAGTAAAGATAGAAAGGGCAAGTAAGAAAACTTTTTGCATTATTGTATTCGACACAAATTGGTTGACGTTTTATTTTATCGCAAAATATGTGTGATGATGATGCTATTGTCAAAATGTACAAAAACAATGAAGCCCGAAGACTTCATTGTGGGAAAGTTACAGCCTAAAAAAGTTTAAAATTTATAGCCTAAATTTAAGGTATATAGCATTGGATTCACATCACCATTACCTACAGTTGTACCATTGATTCGGATATCTGAATTCACATCAATATAGCGAAATTCTGCGCCTAAACTTATGTTTTTATTTAAATTATATTCCATTCCTGCGGTAGCAGCATAACCAAAAGAATTTGAAATAGATAATTTATCATTGCTGATTAATTTTTCATTAAAGTAGTACGTATAATTTACGCCGACCCCTAAATAAGGATTCAGTTGACCATCGGGATTAAAGTTATATTGCACACTTAATGTTGGTGGAAGATAGCGGGTATAACCAATTTTTTCACCATTGCCATAAATACGATGTTTGGGTGCAGTACCTACAAGCAAATCAACGGCAACATTTGGGGTCACAAAATAAAGGTTAGATGCAGTGAGCGCATAACTACGTGAAATACTGGTTGCTGTGCCATCATATAAATTTCCAGGATGGCTTTTAGGTTCAATTAACGTTACCCCTAAACGTGTTTTAAATTGACTTAAATCCAAATCTGCATAAGCACTAGAAAATGTGCCAAGTCCCATACATAACACAATTAATTTTTTCATTGTCATTTCCATAAAAATTTTAAAAAACAACGATGTATTCCTTATCGTTGAATATAGAGTGATAATCAAAAAACATGCCATAATTTTTTTATTTTAAAATCAATGCTTTATTATTTTGAGTTTTCTATTTTTTCATCATTTGCTTGAATTGTATAAATAATATTAATGATTTGATGAATTTTAAAGCATTATAGATTGGCTGTTACAGCATATATTGCATTAACACCAAATCACGCCATAATCCAAATTTTTGTCCAACTTGAGGCATATAACCCGTTTGTTCAAAGCCTAATTTTTGATGCAATTGAATAGATGCAATATTTTCATGATCAATTGCTGCGACCATCACATGAATTTGATGCTGTTTTGCATGTTCAATCAGTTTAAGCAGCAGTTGTTTGCCTAAACCTTGATGGGCAAATGGAGGAGAAATATATACCGAATGTTCAACCGTTGCACGATAACCATTGATTTGTCTAAAGCTAGAATAGTCAGCATAGCCTACAATACTTTGACTGTTGATTTCCTCAGCAACAAAAATAGGAAAATTTTGTTTTTGTAACTGATCAAACCAATCTTGATAGTCTGCCAAATTTTTGATTTGACTATTCCATGTGGCTAATCCAGATTTAATTTCATGATTATAAATATGCATAATCTCAATGAGATCTGAACTTTGTGCGGGACGAATCAAAAATTGCATGGTATGTAAAAGAAAGAAATTATTTTCAATTTTTAAACTTTAAAAATCAAAAAAGCAAGACCGAAATCTTGCTTTTATAACGACGCTACATCTGCTTAGAAATGATATTTTACTAAAGCACTGACATCATTTTGGTCAACACCTTTGATACCATATTTATTATTCCAAACAGAATGTTCAAAACCGACATAAAGCTTGGTTTTTGGAGAAATGTGTTTGCCTGCATTCCATTTCCACTGAGTTGTCCAGTTCAGTTCACTTGCATGGTCATCTTCAGCAGTAGACCAGTCAAGGAAACCATCCACTAAAAACTCTTCTGAACCAAATTTAAATGGTACACCATAAGTGATGGTCATTTGATAATCATCATCTTGGATGTCATTTTCAACTTTATAGAAGTTTACACTTGCAAACTGTGTATATGGAATTGCCAGATCAAAACCGACACCATACATAAAGTTGTTAAATTCTTGGTTAAGGTCGTAGCCTGCGTTATGTTCCCAAGTCGTTGCGATCAATACATCTTTGATTGGACCGAAAGCAAGTTTTTGACCAGATACTTCACCTAGGCTGATACGAGGCGATAACTCAAAATAAGTATTTTGTTCATCATTACCATCGAGTTGGTGATCTACAAAGAAAAATACATCAGCGTATTTTAATTTTGCTGCATATTCAGCAGTCACAGTTGTACGGTCTTCGGTACCAACTTCATAGTTTTCACCATAAAGACCCGTTAAGCTAAAATCTTGCCATACAATTGGATTAGCCTGAGCGAAAGTTGCAGTTGATGCAAGTGCGCAGATCGCAGCAAAGTGTGTAAATTTCATGAAAAGTTTCCCCCAAGAAAGCGTAACAAGGATACAGATTCTTATGCAAAAATAAAGCCGAAATAGTCGAAAATGTAAATTTTTATGTAATCTGAAAGTATGAAATGAATGCTTTAAAATAGAAGACTTTTCACTAAATTTAATGCGGATCAAGCTTTTAATAAGACAAAACTTTTATGGTGGATTATTTAATAAATCTAAAATTTACCGTGATAAAGGCAAAGAGATTGATCTAACTCAAGTGATAAGTGCTCATAAGTTCTGAGATCAGGTCAATTAAAAATAGACTCATAACGTATTTTGAATTTAGGATGTATCTAAAGATATAGCGCTATTTTTCTGAAGTTAATAATTTGAATTTAGGCTTTTAGCAAATTTATAGACATATAACGAACAACATAACGCTTTTAGTACTTTTGAAATGTGTGAAAAATGTAAATATTTAATTAAAAAAAGATAAGTAAATCATTAAATTAGAAAATAAAGTAACAAGTTGTCATTTTTCATATTCTTTTCATAAATATTTTCAAAATGTACTTGCATATTTTCCAATATAGACCGATATTGAAGATATAAGGACACGGAAATTTCTCCAAAGTGTTCATCATTCATTGTGGAGGTTGCGACCAAAATTCAAATGAAGATGTGCTTAATGCTGAAAGATCAGCAAGAATCCAACGTGCCAACATAAGAAAGTTTTGCACAGAGACATAAATGAGTTTTTAAAAGTTATTGAAATATAAAATTGTTATAAGAGGTTGATATTTATGAACATTGAAATCCGTACAGATAAAAATATTCAAAATAGTGATCGTTTAATCACATATGTGCGCGAAGAGTTAAACCAAGAATTTCAACGTCATAGTGAACGCATTACGCAGTTTTCGGTTCATATTAGTGATGAAAATGGGGATAAAGGCGGCGATGATGACATCCGTTGCATGATTGAAGCGAAAGCAGCAGGATTAAAACCCGTTGTTGTAACGCACAAAGCTAAAAATATCGACTTAGCATTACATGGTGCAATTGACCGAATTAAACGTAGTATTGAGCATGTACTGGAGAAAAAAGAAAATCCACGTGGTGGAAAGCTTGAATTTACAGATGCTGATTTAGAAGCTGATGAAGCTTAATGAAAAGCCCCGAAAGGGGCTTTTTTTATGGATTGTTTAAAAGTTTTGGTCAGAAAACAACAAAAAAGGGCAGAAAAGCTTACAAAAACAGTAAGATGATAATTACTTGAACTATCTTTTATATTTTTCGGCATAATATGCCTAAATTGAACTCACATGAGAAAAGTATATGCTGACAGCGCCACAACAGAGCTTTTTACAGGCTATCGAAGCATTAGACCTTGAACAAGTAAAACGCCAATTAGCAGAAGGTCTAAACCCTAACTTTATTGAACCAGAAAAAGGTCCAGCAGTGTCTGTTTGGTCGGATGGCTTATTTGTATGGTGGGAAAATGTATGTGAAGCGTATGAGGCAGGTCAGCCTTTAACTGAGCAGGAAAAACAAGAAAAATTAAATATTCATTTAGAGATTTTAGAACAACTCATCCATGCAAATGCTAACTTCCATCTTTGGGATGCAGAAGAATGTTATGGTCCATTATGGGATGCAGCAAGTGCAGCATGTGTACCAGCAGTGAAACGATTACTTGAGCATAAAGTAGATCCAAATACCAAAGATGAAGAGGGTAAAACGATTTTAACCTCAATAAGTGATTTATTTTTTGATCAAGATTTTGATGAAATTGATTGGTCACAGGCTTTACCTGAAGAGAAAGAAACTTTAGAGTTATTACGTAGCCATGGCGCAAAAATGTCTAAAGAATTAGCTTAACAGAGTAATAGTATGACAATCTCTAATAAAATCATCGTTATGCTTGCAGCAACTGCCAGTATGAGCAGCTTTGCCGCAGAGTTTTCCTTTGATCGTCCTGGTGCAGGTTTTGGTACAGGGATTACACCTGTCGGACAAGTCGCATGGGAACAGGGTTTACCTAGTGCAACTTATACAGAAACAACTGTAGATGGTAGCAAAGCAAAAACGGTAACCTTGAATGGTGATATGTTATTGCGTACAGGCTTAGCATCAGGCTTAGAATTACAATTAGGTTGGGCGGGTCCAGCATGGACGCAAACTAAGTACAATGGTAATAAAGTTGATGATGATGGTTTAGGTGATGTCAGTATTGGCTTAAAGAAAGCGATAGATTTAGATGATGAAAAATTATCTATGGCTGTTTTAGCACAAGCTGTGATTGCAACAGGTAATGACAACTTTAGCAATGAAGATGATATTTATAGTATTGGGACATCACTAGACTATAAATATAATGACTTGGTAAATACAGGCATTACCATGCAATATGCAGTTCAAGATGGTGATTGGTCTGTGACTGCAATTCCAACGGTTGCTTATAAAATTGCTGGAAATTTATCAGGCTTTTCAGAGTTTATTTATCGTAAAGGTGAAAGTGAAAATTACCAATATGGTTTAGGCTCTGGGCTTATTTATGCTTTAAATGATCGTGCTCAGTTAGATGCTAGTATTGGTGTTGACTTAGAAGGGCAAGATCGTAGTTATAATGCAGGATTTGGTTTTTCATATTTATTTTAAATCATTCCTTGCAGTATACGTTTGAAAAGAGCAGCAGCAAAGTTGCTCTTTTTATTTGTGTCAAAATATAAATAACAATACACAGGAAAATAAGATGGATTTATACATCGGTAATAAAAACTACTCAACTTGATGCAATTCTCTACACGATTGTTGATTAACAAGCTGTGATCGCTCTGTTATATTTGCCGACTGATCCCAATATGAGAATTTTTGATTGGCTACTCCTTTTTGGTATAACGCAGCACTTGCAATCGTCAAACCTTTGTATCAGTGGCGAATTAAAAAACGTGCTACCGATCTAGCACAGTACCAACAAGAGTGTTTGGAACGTTTTGGTCCTTTTCAGCCTGTTAAAAATCGGCAAGCGATTTGGTTTCATGCAGTTTCGGTGGGTGAAACCAATGCCGCTCAACCATTGATTGAGCATTATTTAAAAAATGGGCATGCCGTTTTAGTGACAAATACCACTAAAACAGGACAAGCACGAGCTAAGTCATTATTTTTAAAGTCATCTTTTGAGGCTTTATTTCAAGCCGTGTATTTACCTGCTGACCAAAAAGATTTAGTTGCTGAATTTTATCAAAAATACCAACCTAAACTTTTAGCGTTGGTTGAAACAGAGTTATGGCCAAATTTAATCGATCAAGCTAAAAATTTCCAAGTCCCTTGTATTTTAATTAATGCCAGACTTTCAGAAAAATCAGCGAAAGCTTATGCCAAAGTTCCAAGTTTAACGCGCCCAATGTTGCAAAAATTAGATCATTTGTTGGCGCAAGATTTAGCTACACAGCAAAGATTTATTGAATTGGGTTTAGCAAAACAAAGTGTAAATGTTGTGGGAAGTATTAAATTTGATATTTCTGCGCCATTGTTACATCTACAACATGCTCAAGAACTGATGTGTGAATGGCAATTGAAGCAACGTAAAATTATTACACTTGCCAGTACACATACACCTGAAGAACAGAATTTGTTAAGCGCTTTGATGCCTTATTTAAAACAACGACCAGAGTTGTTGTGTATTGTTGTTCCACGTCATCCTGAGCGTTTTGATGATGTATTTAAGATCACAAAAAATTTGAATTTAAATACACAACGTCGAAGTCTAAGTGAAAAAATTCAACCCGATACACAGGTTTATTTGGCAGACAGTATGGGCGAATTATGGTTGTGGTATGCTTTAAGCCAAACTTGTTTTGTCGGTGGTTCGTTAAATGAGCCGGGCGGTGGGCATAATATTTTAGAGCCAATGGCGTTAAATGTACCCACGATCATTGGAAAAAATTATTTTAACTTTCAAAGTATTGTTGATGAATTTTTACAAGCAGATGCTGTCAAAGTTGGGCAAAATGCTGAGCAAGTTGTACAGCTATTATTACAATGTATTGATGAACCAGAATTTGCTCAACAATTGAGTCAACATGCAGCAACTGTGATGCAGAAAAATATGGGATCTTTACAAAAGCATTTGGCAGTGATTGATCATTATTTATAAGTCGATGATTTATAAATAATATCAATCTGTTAAATTAACTTTATATAACTTAGTCGCTTTTGCTTTTCTGCATAAATTGATTTAAACGTGGTGATGTTATCGTGAGGCGACATGGATGTCGCCGTTGAGCACAGGTAAAGGGACTTACCTTGTGCTCAACAAAGGATTTTTGTCACTTTTCATCCTTGAAAAGTGAGGCATTGACTACGCAAAGTAATTTAAACCTTTCAAAGTATGTTGTGTCTGTGCAAACCCATAATTTATATTATCTAACTTTAATCAAACGGTATTAGTATGCTAAATATGCGTTCACTATTTTGATTGTATGAATGAATTAACCATTTTATGAATATCGTTTTATTAGACCCAAGACAAACTCAGTCGGAATTGTGGTCAATCACAGCTCAAAGACAAATTGAACATTTACATACACATCTTGCTGTTCAAGTCGGAGACTCCTTAAAAATAGGTATTCGTGGTGGAAAACGTTATTTAACACAAATTGTTGAAATTTCTGAAAATATCATTAAAGTTAAACCACTTAAAGAAGATCATATTCCTGAAAAATTACCTGTAACTTTAATTGTGGCATTACCACGACCAAAAGTATTACGCCGTTTAATTATGGATGCAGTCACTTTAGGGGTAGAGCGATTGATTTTGATTCATAGCTATCGAGTGGATAAAAGTTATTGGCAAACCCCATTTTTACAACAGCTTGATCATTATGTGACTTTGGGCTTAGAACAGGCGGGTGACACCATTGCGCCAAAAATTGAGTTATATAAACGTTTTAAGCCTTTTGTTGAAGATGTTTTACCGACATTGATCAGTGAACAAAGTCCTGCTTTTGTGGCACATCCTTATACCGAAGAAAAAATGCCTTTTGCGATTGAGCATCCATGCACAGTGATTATTGGTCCTGAAGGTGGTTTTATCCCCTATGAAATTGATTTACTTATAAAAAATGGCTGCCAAGCTGTAAGCTTAGGCAACCGAATTATTCGAACAGAAACGGTGATTCCTTATGTCTTAGGTCGTTTGTTTAGCACGACCTGAGTTTTCTTCTGGATCTGTTTCACCACGATAAACTTTCACTTCCTGTACTGGATAAGGAATTGAAATATTATGTTCAGCAAAGGATTCGATAACTTCTTCTTGTACTTGGCTAATAGAAGCTGAAGTACTGGTTTCAGAGGTATTAACCCACCATTGCACTTTAAGATTAATCGAAAAATCTGCAAGTGCTGTGACATTTACACTAAAAGAAGGTTGACTGAGAATAGTTTGATCACGATCTAAAATTTTTAAAATAATATCTTTGGCTGCCTGAACATTATCTTCATAACCAATCCCCACAACAAACTCACAACGACGACGTGGATAGGCTGTATTGACAGTTACTGCGCTGGTATAAACTGTTGCATTTGGGATCACAATACGACGACCATCAGGTGAGCGCAGGAAAGTTGCACGAATTTGAATATCCTCAACCGTACCTTCCATATTATTGACAATAATATCATCACCAATTTTAAATGGTTCACCCAGTAAAATGAGAATCCCCGATAGCATATTTTGGAAAATATCTTTAAAAGCAAAACCAATTGCAACCGAACCAATTCCGAGGGCACTCATCAGTTGACCTGGAGTAAAACCAGGAATAGCAATGACCATTGCAATGAGGAAGCCAAAGAAAATAATAAAAGTACTACCAACACGATTTAGAACTAAGACCAAGTTTTGTCGTGTATATGAACGATTTTCTAAAGTTTTACGGACAAAAAGTTTAAATATTTTTGATAATACCCAGAAAATCAGCAGAACGACTAAGGCGATACATAAATAGGGGACGCGTTCCCAAAAACCATCGACAAATTTATCAATCGTACTATAAGCATCATTGTATTTTGCAGTGTGCTCAATCACTGTTTTTGCAGTTTTTTCACTTGCATTGTGTAAAAGTTGAGTGGTGTCTTGGGCGACTTCACTGAGCGTAGGTGTATCTTCAGCCACGATAAAATCCAATTAAAAGTTAAGTTATTTTGTTTTAAAGTTCGACAAAATAAACTAAATCAAGCATAGCTTTGACCATGAGTCAAACTACAGTTGTGTTTCGTTAAAATATGCAGCACTTTGTTGAATCATGTCATGAAGAGTAGTCAAAGCTTTACTTTTCCATGATTCAACGATATTAATCATCAGTGATGATCGGTTCACATTTTGTGTATTTATACAAATGCTAAAAATTTAAAAGATAATGAAATATTATCCTTTAAAATAAAATTCGGTAAAAATGTAATAATTTGAAAAATACACACATGTTATTGAATAAATTATAAGATCAAAAAAGAGCATTAATACTGATTTTTTGGATGTTTTTGCAAATGATTTGTATAAATCTGATGGATAAAGTGAATCCCACGTCTACGACCAAAGCACAATTGTGATGAGAAATGCGCTATCGTAATACTGATTGTATGCAAGGAATAAAATCAAGAACGTAAGCATAACTCTCGAGACGAGATGACAAACTAGGAAGTAGAATATGAAAGAAATATATCCTGTACCAGAACAATTTGTAAAAACAGCAAGAACCAATGAACAGCAGTATTTCGAGCGTTATCAACAGTCAGTAGATCATCCCAACGAGTTTTGGGCTGAAGCAGCAAAAAAACTGGACTGGATGAAGCCTTTTACCAAGGTCAAAGATACTAGCTATGATCCTGAAAATTTTAAAATCGAATGGTTTGCAGATGGCGAACTAAATGTCAGTGCTAATTGTTTGGATCGTCATTTAAAAGAGCATCCACTTAAACCTGCCATTATCTGGGAAGGTGATCATCCTTCACGGCATAAAATTATTTCTTTTGAAGAATTACATGATGAGGTCTGCCGCTTTGCCAATGTTTTAAAGAAAAATGGCATTCGTAAAGGCGATCGTGTTGTGCTGTATATGCCTATGATTCCTGAAGCGGCGATTGCTATGCTGGCATGTACCCGTATTGGTGCGGTGCATTGTGTGGTCTTTGGTGGTTTCTCACCAGATTCGTTGGCAAGCCGAATCGATGACAGTCAGGCGAAATTGGTGATCACAGCGGATCAGGGCATGCGTGGTGGTAAAACCATTCCACTCAAGGAAAATGTCGATGCAGCACTCAAACTAGAGGGTACATCCTCAGTGCAAAATACGATTGTGGTGCATCGTACTGGGCATCCAATTGAGATGAAAGAAGGTCGTGATCTGTGGTATCACATGGAAATCATGACGGTCACTGATATTTGCCCACCTGAACCCATGAATGCAGAAGATCCATTATTTATTCTGTATACCTCAGGTTCGACAGGAAAACCAAAAGGGGTGTTGCATACCACTGGTGGATACCTGACCTATGCTAATCTGACTTTCCGTGAAGTATTTGATATTAAACAAAATGATGTATTCTGGTGTACAGCAGATATTGGCTGGATTACAGGGCATTCCTATGTGCTTTATGGACCATTGTCCAATGGTACCACTACAGTCATGTCAGAAGGGATTCCACAATATCCTACATGGGCACGGACAGGTCATATTGTCGATAAACACAACATCACCATTCTCTATACGGCACCTACGGCTATTCGCGCCATGATGCGTGAAGGTGATGCCTTTGTTCGTGAAAGTGACCGTAGCAGTCTGCGCTTGCTGGGTACTGTAGGTGAGCCAATCAATCCTGAAGCATGGAACTGGTATTACACTGTTGTAGGTGAAAGCCGTTGCCCAATCGTGGATACATGGTGGCAGACTGAAACAGGGGGAATTTTAATCTCACCTTTACCAGGTGCTACAGCTGTTAAACCTGGTTCAGCAACACGTCCATTGTTTGGGGTGCAACCTGCTTTAGTGGATGCCGAAGGAAATGAAATTGAGGGTGAGGCAGAAGGGAATTTAATTATCAAAGATTCCTGGCCGGGTCAGATGCGAACCATTTGGGGTGATCCTGAGCGTTTTATTGAAGCGTATTTCTCGACTTATCCTGGCAGCTACTTTACGGGGGATGGCGCGCGCCGTGACAAAGACGGCTACTATTGGATCACAGGACGTGTCGATGATGTGCTGAATGTTTCAGGACATCGCTTAGGAACGGCTGAAATTGAAAGTGCCTTGGTTGCACATGAGCTGGTTGCAGAAGCTGCTGTGGTTGGTATGCCACATGACATTAAAGGGCAAGGTGTTGCAGCCTATGTCACCTTACAGGCAGGCGCTCAGGAGACTGAGGAATTGCGTAAAGAATTGGTGAGTTGGGTTCGTAAAGTGATGGGACCTGTGGCAACTCCCGATGCGATTTATTGGGCACCTTCATTACCGAAAACCCGTTCAGGAAAAATCATGCGTCGCATTTTGCGTAAGATTGCAGCCAATGAACTGGATAGTTTAGGTGATACTTCAACCTTGGCTGATCCAGCCGTGGTGGATCAGTTGATTGAAGAAGTAAAATCACAACATGCTTCATAACAATTGAAAATAAAAAAATGCCGCCCAATGAGGGCGGTATTTTTTATCGTGAAGTCTGATCGTGGTTTATACCCTGAGCAATAAACGGCGCATTTTTTTACTCACTTCGGTGCGTGCATGTTGCGTTAAAAAATGTCTGGGAATATGCAACAAATAGATAAAATGTCCTGCAACATGACGATCTCGGATTTTAGCCTGAATATAATCATAAATTGAGACAAAGGCAGGACGATGAAATGCCCAAAGCAATTGACCTTTATAATCAATACAATAATAAGCCTCTTGTGGCCAGTTTAGTTGATGTTTACGTTTGATCAGGCATGATGGACAAAAGACAATGCCTTTATCTTTTATCAGATGAGAGACAGACTTATTCAAACTTTTATGACATTCCAAAAAAATATCAAGTTCTGGATTGGAGTTTAAGGCAGGATAAAAAATGACACAAAATTTATGGGTATAGGTATAAGAGTCATACACAGTGGTCGTTTCAAAAGCGGGATGAGTCTCAAAAAATATTCGGTCTTGTTTTTTCAACATGAAAGACAGATGCAAATTGAAATAGTGCTTCTTTTTGGCATACAGGGCATACGATACTGATTTCTTTGGGAGCACTGAACCATTGATAAGAATAAGTCATTATTATTGTCCAAAATGGTTTTTATGGGCTGAGTATAGTGATAAAAACGTATGAATACTGATATTTTTTGATGAAAAAGTCTTTCGTTTTGACCTGAATTTATTTTTGAAGATAAGAACAGCATTTATTCAGATAACCAAACAAAACCAGCTTTGCTAAGCTAAAAATAATATAAATATAGGTAATCATGATGAATGCACCTCAACACACTTTAGATTTATCCCCTTTAGACATCGCAAAAAATCTAGCAGTACAATTTGCAAAAACGGCTGCTGAACGAGATAAAGTTGGAGGTAATCCTAAAGTTGAACGTGATTTGATTCGTCAAAGTGGCTTGTTGGGGCTATCTATTCCTCAGCAATATGGCGGACAAGGTGCAGACTGGAAAACTATTTTCCAAACTATTCGAACGATTGCACAAGTAGATAGCTCAGTTGCACATGTCTATGGTTTTCATCATTTATTGATTGCAACGGTTCAATTGTTTGCCCAACCTGAGCAATATGCAAAATGGTTTGAGCAAACCGCGAAAGAAAATCTATTTTGGGGAAATACTTTAAACCCTTTGGATCAACGCACGACAGCACAACAAATTTCTGAAAATGAATTTATTTTTCATGGAGATAAAAGCTTTTGCTCAGGTTCAATGGATTCTGATATTTTACTGTGTTCAGGTTTTAATGAGGCTGGAAAATTATTGATTGGTGTCATTCCAACAGCACGTGAAGGTGTGAGCTTTTTAGGTGACTGGAACAATATGGGGCAGCGCCAAACGGATAGCGGAACAAGTCATTTTGAACAAGTCAAAATTTCTAAAGATGAGCTGTTATTAAATCCAGGACCACTCAGTACGCCGTATTCGAGTTTACGTCCTTTGATTGCACAATTGATTTTTGTACATTTATTTTTAGGCGTGGCTGAAGGTGCTTTTGATGTTGCCAAAGAAACTGTGCAGAGTCAAAAAGCATGGTCAAAATCATTGGCTGAAAATGCGGTGAATGATCCATTTATTCAAAAACATTTTGCTGAGTTTTATGTACAACTTGAGGGTGTGCGTTTATTGGCAAATAAAGCAGTTGAAAAACTACAAGAAGCTTGGGACATTGGCGAAAGTTTGAATGCTGAACAGCGTGGTGAAGTGTCTATTGCGATTGCCACAGCAAAAATTGCTGCGACCAATACGTCGTTATTTGTGACGCAAAATATTTTCCAAGTGATGGGAGCAAGAGCCACGACCGCCAAACTAAATTTAGACCGTTTTTGGCGCAATGTGCGTACCCAGACTTTGCATGACCCGATTGATTATAAATATCAAGAAGTGGGTGAATGGGTGTTAACAGATAAAGTGCCTGATCCGAGTTTTTATTCTTAGCTTTTTGAGATTGTTAGAAATTTCATATGCAATGCTCTTTTTATCCAAGTTTTACGTGTGTTTTCGCATAGCCTTCAAGCTAAATACCCTGCAAACGCACATATTTTTGTCATGAATTGAACATTTTTGTACCATCTGCGATATTGAACTGATGTAATAACTTTAAAACGTTCCATAAGACACTCCTTAACTCTAGTTCTATGCCTAGGTCTTAATTGTGAGTGTCGTTTAATTGGGGGTTAATACACTTATTGAGGATAGATTTGATAAAATTTATTATAAATCAACAATAAAAAAGCCCCCATCTTTCGATGAGGGCTTCTTGAATCTGGAGCGGGAAAGGAGACTCGAACTCCCGACCCCAACCTTGGCAAGGTCACCGAGATTTATTACATTAAATGGCGTTAATAGTAAGTATATGATTTTATTTGTTTTGTTTTATTTTTTGTGTGGTAAAATTTCGATCAATTTATATCATTTAATGTCATTTTGGTCACTTTATTCTATACATTTTAGTTTTTAAAAGCTACCTATGTTTTGATGCTGATTTTCATGAGAAATAATAACATTATATTGTTTAATATAATGTTGTTAATAATTTATAAATAGACTACAACATGTAGTAGCGAAGATGCTCAACATGCACTTACTACGTAACATCATTAAATAAAAGTCTTCCACAAACCAGGTACGGTTCATGATCGAGGCATGCCAAAGAATGTGATTCATCATTCCGACAGAGGTGTGCAATATCTTTCCATTCGATATACCAATCGTTTAGAAGCAGCAAATTTACGAGCATCAGTCGGTACAACTGGTGATTCATACGATAATGCTCTGGCTGAAACGGTGAATGGCTTATACAAAACAGAGGTGATTGAATATCTAAAAGCAGATTGGCAAGGTTTAGCAGATGTACAACTTGCGACACTAAACTGGGTAGATTGGTTCAATAAAAAGCGTGTACACAGTGCACTGGGTTATGTATCGCCTTTTGAGTTTGAAGCAATGTACTATGATAAGATTAACCCGTTAGGTCAGGTGGCCTAACTTAAATAAAAAAGTCTCCGACAAACCCGGTACGGTTCAGTGAATTTCCACAGGGTGCCTTTACAGCTGGCAATCACTTTATGGCTGTCTTCATCTTTCTCTGCCAGTTCCAGATAGTAATGCCCGCCTTTGATGCTGAGATTACGGATCTCGGCTTTGACCCATACCGCTTCATCGAAAGTCAGCTGGATGACTTCCTGTACGGTGGTCAGGTATTCACTGAGACTGAGTTGGGTTTCTGACATGAAAGAAAATACGGAATGCGGTCATTTGATCCTACAAAATAACAGCTTTCATTTCAAAGCATAGAATTGTTTGGAAAATCTGGAGCATTGCCATGTATGTCCACAATGTGCTGAAAGCCTCTCATCAAGATTTGACTATTTTGCGCTGAGGATAAACGGGTCAGACTTCAATTTTTATCCAGTAAGCTTATCAAGTGCTCTCATTTCGCATGTTCTTTATAGTACTGGTTTTTCCGTTTGGAATTGTGCTTCCAACTTTTGGAAAATTTATAGACATAAGTCGGGAAATCATCCCAAACATAGGGCAAACCACTACCACGGGCAACACGTATTTTGAGCGGATAGTCTTTATATTCAATGCAATGCATGAAATAAAAACTTCTTTCTTGTTGCGTACTGAACTTTTTAAAATAAACACTTCTCAGATTAGGATATTTTTTCCAAAAATAATCATGAGGATGTGCTTTGATAGACTGTTGGTACTGATATTTCAGTTTTTTCATGATTCCTCCTAGGTAACATTACCTAGAAGGGATCCTGTGCAAAGTAATTCATCATAGTTAATCTCTTTGTCTTTCTATAATTGAGTATTGATTTGATAACGTGTGTTACGTCCACCACCTTCTAATTTGACTATACATGCTTTTTCAAGCAAGTCAGATAAGTGGCGGGTAGCTGTTGCCTTACTGACTTTAGCAACCTTTTGATATTGTGAGGCACTAATGCCATGTTCAAAGCCATTTTCCCCGCCATCCAATAAACGGTTTAAAACCTTTCGTTGCCCTTCATGCAGGTCTAAACTAGAATATTTATGCCAAAACTGACTTTTAAATAAAGTTCGATTGATCCGCTTTAAGGTTGTTTCAAGGCTGTCATTCAAGGTATCTAAAAACCAGACCAGCCAATCTGTGATACTGGAATCATTTTTTTGGGTTTGCTCCAAGATGTCATAGTAACTTTTGCGTTTGTTTAATATCGCAGGAGATATGGCATACAAACGAATGCTCTGTTCATCCATTTGAGCCAGGGCAAGATCTGTCAGTGTACGTGTAATACGACCATTACCATCATCAAAAGGATGTAGCGTCACAAACCATAAATGAGTAATGCCTGCGCGTAAAAGGGGGTCAAGCAAGGAATCGGTCAGACTATGGTTAAACCACTCGATAAAGGCATTTAAGCGACTTTCTAGCCCCTCTCTAGGAGGAGCTTCAAAATGTACCGTAGGATAATCCAATCGACCTGAAACGACCTGCATAGGTTCTGAGCCTCTGAGTTGACCAATGCGTAAACGTTGCATTGTCCAATCCGGGTCATTGAAAAGCCAACGATGCCATTGCATGAGGCGTTCAACTGTGAGCGGTTGCTTCACATTGTTAAGCGCATCGAGCATGATATTCGCTAGACCTTCTGATCTGTCTGAGCTTGGATAAGGTTGTTCAAGAGTAACGCCCAAACGTCGAGCTAGAGATGATCGCAATGAAAAAACATTTAGAGTTTCATTTTCAATCGCTGATGAAGCAACTAGATTGGCAAGTAGAGTATCTAAAGTAAATTGTTCTTTCGCTAAATCATGCTGACTTTGCCCAAGAAGAATTCCTATTTTTTGATGTATTTGTCTAGTTTTAGGCAGGATGATTTCATCTTGCCATGTGAAGTTTGTCCAGTTTTCTGTTTGCCAAATCCATTCCTGCATCTTCAATCTATAACTCGAATCGTTCCAAGATGAGTTAAATATAGCATATATTCGGCTCACAATATGA
This sequence comes from Acinetobacter sp. R933-2, assembly GCF_030325485.1. Classification (NCBI taxonomy): domain Bacteria; kingdom Pseudomonadati; phylum Pseudomonadota; class Gammaproteobacteria; order Moraxellales; family Moraxellaceae; genus Acinetobacter; species Acinetobacter sp. R933-2. The sequence goes on along the minus strand of NZ_JACAIJ010000016.1, from coordinate 3,623 downwards.
GCTGAATATAATGTTTAATTAGCTCATCTATTTGTCAGAATTTGCATCAGCCGACTTATTTTAACGTCGAATTGTTGGTGTCTTTGTGGTTATTTTAAATTTTCAGAAAATCTGAAACTTTTAAAGCCAAAATTTCGTGTTCGTCTTGTGATTCCACAATATCAACCATAAGATCATCAAGCTCAGTATCATCTTTAATTGAAACACCTTGAATATTTTCTGATCCTTACTTCAGGTATGATGATATTGCTATCACTACATTTAAAAATCATTATGAAACACTTAGGATTTGTAGGAAAAAGTACAGTACATATTGGATATACCCATGTTGAAATTATTAACAGCGCTCTTCGACTGTCCTTCAACGTGCCCTTAAAGAATAATCCAGAGGGAGTCTTTAGAAAAATCGTAGAAAACAACTATGATTTATTGATATCGACTTCAGCAGAAATCTCATTTGAATTAGATAGCGAAACGATTACAAAGGCTGAAAACTTAATTAAAGAGCAAGGTATTGAGTTAGAAGAATTTATTCAGAATACGCTGATTGAATTTATCAATCAGAACCAATTAGATACCACTAACTAATTACCATAGTTAGACAATAAAAAACCCCGACATATCGGGTTTTTTCGTGTTTGGCTGCTAGGTAGGCTGCTGTTCTACCTCACGTCCTGGTGCTTGAACTTATCATTATTGTTGTATGTTTCGGAACTTCCTGTTCCTGTATGACTTCATCATAAGCAAAAAACTACAGATCCCCTAGCCGCAAAATCCCTAAATGTTTGTGCGCCAGGGCGTACAAATCTGGCTAAAAGTTGTCCCGGCTTTATCCGCAGAAATTGGGGATAATTTTTGCCCTGGACACCTGATAGAATCAGGAAAAACCGCAAAAAAAGACTATTTTTTAAACAAATTGATTGGCGAAAGATGCCAGGATCGAATAGAAAAAAGCCGACTTGTTTCCAAATCGACTTTTTGGGTTTGCGCCCCCGATTTTTTATATCATAAATTATTGATAAATAATACTATTTTCCATAAATTTCGAATAATGCCCATTATGTTAAATGGCCGGGTATTTAGATGAATAATAATGCTTTCAATTGGGTAAAGCTTGCAGAATCCTGCTGAATTTGTAATCCTTGCGCCCAAGGGTGTCTAGCTAAGCTGAGGCAGGTGTTTGTTGTAGTCGGGCCGCTACAATATTGATAAAGAGCGCCTGTATGTTTAATTTCAAGATTTTTAATAAAGTCTCTACGGAAGTATTGACGATAAAAAATGACCTCGAGCTTAATTCCGAAATCCAATTAATTAATAAATATAAAACGGCTATTTCTGAAGATTATAAACAGGCTATTGTTTTGATCTTTAAAGAACGTGGCTATACACGTTTGGAAATAGGTCAATTACTTGGGGAGCTAAAAGCTTCATAAAATACCGATTAAACAAAGCTTGGATATAACATCCAGGCTTTATAAAAAAGTACCTAGCTGTTACCCTTGTCCTGATTTTTTTTTACTCTAAAAAGTTCCTTCATCTTATGACACTTACGCCACCTTAAGTTTATTTACCGTCTTAAATCTGTAAATAACTCATCACTGTCTAGTGATGTGGTGTAGTCGCTTGTGTGTTGTATATATCACATCACTAGCCTATCTGAAAAATTAAAAAACAGGCTATGTTTATGTTATCTAATGTCCGAGAACAGTGGTTCTCTAACATCCGTGGGGATGTACTTGCCGGATTAGTCGTCGGTCTTGCACTCATCCCTGAAGCCATCGCATTTTCAATTATTGCAGGTGTAGATCCTAAAGTCGGTCTATATGCATCCTTTTGTATTGCCGTCGTGATTTCTTTCGTAGGTGGTCGTCCTGCCATGATTTCAGCTGCCACCGGGGCTATGGCACTGCTTATGATCACATTGGTCAAAGAGCATGGGCTTGAATATCTGCTGGCAGCAACAATTTTGACAGGCGTGATTCAAATATTGGCAGGCTATTTAAAGCTTGCCAAGTTAATGCGGTTCGTATCTAAATCTGTGGTTATTGGATTCGTAAATGCGTTAGCGATCTTAATTTTTATGGCTCAGTTGCCTGAACTGATTAATGTGACCTGGCATGTATATGCTCTAGTTGCTTTAGGTTTGGCGATTATTTATCTCTTCCCTCTGGTTCCCAAATTAGGAAAATTACTCCCTTCTCCACTAGTCTGCATCATTGCAATCACATTATTGGCAATCGCTTTAGGAATTGATGTACGGACCGTGGGCGATATGGGGTCTTTACCTGACACACTTCCAATGTTCTTGATTCCAAATATTCCTTTGAATATTGAAACATTGATGATTATTTTGCCTTATTCAGTCGCACTGGCGGCTGTAGGTTTACTTGAATCGATGATGACAGCAACCATCGTGGATGAAATGACAGATACACCAAGTGATAAATTCCAAGAATGTAAAGGACAAGGTATCGCGAATATTGCTTCTGGCTTTATGGGGGGGATGGCCGGTTGTGCCATGATTGGTCAATCCATGATTAACGTGAAATCGGGTGGTCTTACACGCTTATCAACATTCTCTGCGGGTATTTTTCTTCTTATTCTGGTTGTATTTATCAGCGATTGGCTCAAAGTGATTCCAATGGCTGCATTGGTAGCGGTAATGATCATGGTCTCTATCAGTACCTTTGAATGGAGTTCTGTCACTCAGTTAAAAGATAATCCTAAGAGCAGTAATATCGTCATGATTGCGACTGTGATTGTAGTTGTTGCTACGCATAACCTGGCTTTGGGTGTGTTAACAGGCGTATTACTTTCAGCTTTGTTCCTAGCGAATAAACTTGAAAATGATATCCAAGTAATAGCATCTTTTGAAGGAACAGCCCGTTTATATGATTTGAGAGGTCAGATCTTCTTTAGTTCTTCTGAAAAATTCATGCAAGGGTTTGACTTTAAAGAGGATGTAAAGGATGTGATTATTGATTTGACCCATTCTCACATTTGGGATGTAACATCAGTCGCCATGCTTGATTCTGTTGTAAATAAATTCCAAAAGAATAATGTGAATGTCACTGTGCGTGGCTTAAATGAAGCCAGCTCTATCATGATTGATAAGTATGGAACACATGCCAGAATCTAAGTGCAGGAGATTTTACGTTTATGTAGAATCTCTAAAATTAACATAATACACCTTATACGTAATGCTTGATATTTCTCTTTAAATATCATTATATTAAAGCAAGCCGTTCTGGAATATAGGGCACCAGAGCGGCTTTTTATTGATTATTCATGTTCCACGCTTAAAATTCGAACAGTGTTTCATGATTTTTATAAGTTAAACTAAATTTAGTTGCTAATCCCAATAAGCTATTCACTAACTTGTAAATATCGGTATACCGCCTGACGACTAATCCCAAAAGCTTTCCCTAATGCCATTTTCGATGGATACTTCCCCTCCTTCCATGCTTGTCGTAAAGCTTCAGCTTGGTCAGGCTTTAGTTTATGCACCCGACCTTTGTACTTCCCCTGAGCAGAGGCGAGTTTTATGGCACTGTTGCAAATAGAGATTTGAGTCGATGATGTTCCCTTTAAAAAGTACTTAGAGACCGAAAACCCTGTTGATT
>NZ_JACAIJ010000015.1:0-79316 GCF_030325485.1 Acinetobacter sp. R933-2 | reverse complement strand
ATATTGATGTTTATAACATCATTTGAGGAGCAGAATATCACTTATAGGAGTTGTTCAAATTTACGGATCCATCTCTTTAGATCACGTTTAGTCTTGATCGTTTGATGCTAAATATTGAGGTGCTTTTTCCTTTAATTGAGCATACAACTTATTGTAAAAATTATTTTCCATTAAGTTTTTAACTTGATAATCATTTTCAGTATAACCACAAAAGTCTAATTCATCTGATTCTAAGCTATCCCAAAGAGCAATAGTTATATGAATTAATACCATGCCAAATACACAATCATTTTCATCAAGTAAATAATAACCAAAAAAATTTTCCTCAAAAGGACCATCATGAAACCAATTGGTGTCTATTATGAGAACCGTTTTGGGTTTACGATCTCTAATTGGTTGGCATAGAGATGAAATAGAATCATTTTTTATTGCAAAAATAGGAATGCCTTTTAGCCATTCTCCATCTAGGTTATGAATATGTAAAACACTACTATGTCTTATTTCTAAATGTTCACATAAGGCTGCTATATATGCTGGAAACTCACTTCTAAATCTTTCTAAATAGATATTTGAAATATCATCATAAGTACCTATATCGAAAAGGTGACAAGAATTATTAGTTCTAGCTTCCAAGGATGTTAGAAGTGGTTTTCCTTTATCTAGTATAAAATGAGCTCTTGGCTCTGGTCGGGTAAGACAATCATCTTGTGCTGTACTGGTGAGATATGCTTTATCAAAGTTTTGAAAACTTAATGACTCAATTTCGTAGCTATGAAGCTCTAAAGTACTCATAATAAATTTCTCTTAGGTTGATTATTAGCAAAAAATAGGTTTTGTTTATTTATGCTAGTGATTAATATATTATCGCTAGTTAATATTTGTCACAATGGCGTATTAATGTATTTATTTTTATAAGTTATTGATTTGGATTGATATATTTGATATTCTCACCTCAAGTGTCCTGAAGGTTTTTTTTAAAAAAAATCTTAAAATTATTTTCAATGGCTTTATATATCAAATTTGATATTTCTGAGTTGAGTTTATTATGGTCATCAAGGTGTTTTTACCCGAATTTATATTTAAGATTTTAGAAGATAATCCAAATTTATCAATAAGTGAAATTATGAAAATTGCAAATGTAGCCTATTCTACAGCTGCTCGATATAAGAAGAAGTATGATTGGTATAAAAGTAATACAGAGGGTTGTGAAATACATCATAATGTGTATTTACCTGCAGTTGAAAATTATAGGTTATATAATAAACAGCAGGAATATTTAAATATGATTGTCTTTGACTTACTAAATAATGGAGGTTTTGATAGCACTCAAACATTAATGCGACTATTCTATAAAAAATATCCAAAATATAAATATCAATCCAAAAGAAATTTTAATAGATATTTCAAAAATACTCGTGAATTTTTAATTCGAGAAAATATTCAGTATCCCTTACGAATTCAAAAATCTATTCAGAGAATAGGTTTTTGTACAGAAGAGAACCCAGTTTTTAACCCAACGGACTAGTAGAGCATTCGTCTGTATATCTAAAAATCTCATAAATCTTTAACTCACTTTAAAAGATAATATGGACCCCCGAAGCTAATTCAACTTTGGGGGCTATATTACGGTCTTGCTAGTAATCATCAGGTAATAAGATGGCCGTGAAGCTGCGATCAACTTTAGTGATGATCCAAATTTTTTTCTTGTCCGATCTGATAGCTCGATAGGATACGAGCACCTGTCACAAGTGCCTCTTCATTGGATGCCCGATCTTCCTCACAAAGGTCTCCCCAGTCACCTGTTTGATGACGATACAAGAAGTACATCAGATCAATCTGCCTTTGTGTTGCTAAGGCTAAAGCATGGGGCGTAGACACGACTTGTCCCAAAGCGAATAAGAAATGCTTTATCATCAAAATAACTCACATAAAAAAAGGAAAGGAAAACGACAGGGCTGTGCTGTGTCAGGTGTTCTAGATTCTGAGGGATTGATGTTGTGTGAGCAGCGAAGTCGGAACATAGATCAAAATGCCTTCATTGTCGTTCAACAAAATATAGATCTCGTACCAGTCTTGCTTTTTATCAACAAATTCAACTTCACCCGATTGCAGTTTTTCAGCAAGGCTAAAACTCAGACCCAGAAAAGGCATGAGCAAATCACATTCATCCTCACAAACAATAAACCACCCATGTCGGGTGGCTTGATAAGGTTCAGCATACTGTTGTGATAAGGTCTGCATGTGCAGGGCAATACTCGCTCTTATCGTGTTATTCACCACTTGGGCTAATTCAGCTTTACTCTTGATGGTCTGCATGATCATCCTCCATTTCTACATTGCCCTTACTTTTTGCGGTTTTCTTACTCAAAGGTTTCGGACTATTTGTACTTTCTCCTTCAGCTAACTCAGCCTTACCCTTGATGTACTGAGACAACTGCGTTGCCCAATGTTGATAATCCGCTTTGACCTCAAGTAAACGTATTGTTTGAGGATGAAGCTGAATGACCTGCTGATCCACCAGAACCGCTCCTAAAAAACTAGCATTGTTGACAGATTTGCCCATGAATAAGCCCTTCAGTGCAACAGCATGAAACGGCTTAGCATCCTGATGAAGTTGGGTTAATGTCTCTAAGATTTGATCAACGGCAATCAATTCAGCACTGAAGCCACCCGAAGACTCATTGGCACTCAAGGCTAAACTAAAGGTGTGATGATCATTGTGCTGCCAAAGTTGATACTGAAGTTGTCCTTGGGCACGAACAGACAACTTATTGCAAGTAAAGGTGTGGATCAGTGTATGACCGACTTTGTCATAAATACGAGGTTGCATAAGAATTTCCTTGAGAGATAAAAAAATCCCGATGAACTCTAGGAGCGTATCGGGACTCAAATGTTGAGAATATGAACTTAGAACATCGCCTTACACGTCGAGATATGTTTAGCCACTGCTCGAATACTCTGTGGTGTTGGAGTAAATGTGGTGACCTTCTTATTATTCAGGAACACATCGATTTTCTTCGCTTTGGCAATTCCTTGTGAGAACTCATACCACGCATTTGCACCATTACGCCATTTTGTTGAAGCAGATGGCGCAGCAGAAGTCTTACCATCGAAACGGAAAGTCAGAGGATAGGTAGAGTCGGTATTTTCATAGCTATTACGCTTGGTCTCTAAGCGAGCAGAATGATCATATTCATCCCCAGCACCCTCATTACAGGTCACCCATAACGTATTACCTTTGCTATCTTGAACAGAATATTCGACAAAGCCTTGTGTTGAACTCATTTGCCAAACATTAGGTGCAGCATGAGCAAAACCAGTCATTGCCAGTAATGGAATATATAAAAACTTCTTCATCAAATTTATCTCACTCAAATTCACTTATCGTCTAGGGCAAGGACGGATACTTTGTACATAAGCACCATCTCCAGTATCGTTAAAGAAACCATGTTTAGATTGAATCTCTAGGCATTGACCTTTCTTGAACGGTTGCATCTGCTTCAGGACTTTCTCAGGCAGTGCATACATATTCAGAATCACTTCACCTTTTGTTGTCTGAAAAATAATGGCTTCACCACCAAAGTTCACTTTACTCTTCAGGGTGACTTTCTCAGTCTTTGCAAGGGCACTGGTACTGATTAATAGACCCAATAAACTAAAGGCAAGAAGGGGTAGGATTTTCATATTATTTATCCTTATATCGAAAGGGATTAACGAGCTTTGTTCATGTGGTATTGCATACATTGATGCCACGGTGGAGTGTCATCCTGAAACTTAGTACACTTCCATGCAGCCTGTTCAATCGAACTGACCATACCGCCATAAGCATCTATATCTGCAATAGAGACATCACCTTGTTGTTTGGGCTTAGGCTTAGAGGCTTGTTCAAGGGCATAACGACGTTCAGCTTCAGCTTTTTGCGCCTGAAGTTCCTGCTGTCTTTGTTGTTCAGCAAGCACTTGCTGTTGCTTCAAGATCAGATATTCTTCCTTTGTGGCAAAATCAGCAAAACCAATAATTTCTCCATTGGCGTTGTATTGTAATGCTCGCCATACGGTTTGCCCTTTTTCTGTAAAGGGTGCGATACCATCAGGTGAATTCAAGATACGATTCGCCATGTTCTGTTGTTGCTGTGTCTGGTAAGACATGACTAGTTCATTGGCGGAATGAGCAGCTTGTTGTACATCGGGATTTCCCGACAAAGTTGCTACTGCGGTGAGTGCAGAGCTGAGTAAATTAGAAAAACCCATGAAACATCCTATGTAGACATCGTCATTTTTTGCAAGTAATCAATATATTATGTGTGATGTACCTTTTTTGGGTACATTGGACATTGTATCGATAATAGGTACATGACAGCAAGTATCAATACCCAAGAAATGCAAGTTTTGACTCAATGGTTGAAACAAGAAAGGGAATCCCAACAACTCTCTATGCGTGCATTGGCTGAACGCATGGACAAACCTCACTCGTATATCCAAAAAGTAGAACAAGGTGAGCGTCGTTTAGATGTTGTGGAATATGTTTGGTACTGTCGTAGCTTGAAGATCGAACCTCAAACAGGGTTAGACCTTGTTCAGCAAGCCTTGAAAGGAAATAAATAAGGCTCACACATTGATGAGAGCTAATTCAATGAGTTGAATTCCCTCATAAGGATCAGCCTGCAACGCTTGGCAATACTGTAGATATTTGATTAACTCAAGGACATATACACCTTCCTCGATGCGTTCGACATATTCGACAGGCTGAGCTAGACGCAGTGCAAGTTCATACTGAGATATTCCCATTTCTTGACGCTTTGCGATGAGCCATAGCTTGAGTACATCCATATCCACCCCCTAGAGCAACGCTAAAGTAATGGCATGTAGCTTAGCGACAATAGGCGTATCTTGGTCATTGCACACACGAATCGCATGAGCAATAGGTTTGCACTGAGGATGGGGAATTCGCTCAATTACATCAGAGAAAGTATCAAGTTCTGGGTAATATTTTTTCATGGTCACTCCTTTATTGGTTAAAGACCATGAAAATAATATATTTGACAAATTGATTTCATTTCGGATGTGAATAAAACAAAAAGATTCTTAATAAAGTCAATTCTCCCCCAAAGCAGTACTGTAAATCTCCTCTACTTATAGGGTATAACAGGGAAAATAACCCAAAATTTAATTTCCCCCAAGCCTAATCGTTTTTCACACGCTTTACGTCTCGATGTTCTAGATCATAGATGATTCATCCTCATCCTAAATCGTGTGGAAAGCCGAAGTTCTAGAAAACGTTAACTGGGATTCCGATTTAAATATTGGAGATAGACCAGCGGACTATCGAACGGATGGACCACAAAATAGACCGAAAAATCTGATGGTCTAAAAGTAGTAGACAATAAAAAACCCCATAAATCAATGATCTACGAGGTTTAATATGGTGGGCCCGCCCAGACTTGAACTGGGGACCAACGGATTATGAGTCCGCTGCTCTAACCAACTGAGCTACAGGCCCTATAAAGTTAAAAACTATATATATCAACATCTTTAACTTGAATCGCATAATACACAATAATTTTTTTAATTGCAATATTATTTTTTGTAGGCGCTGTGTAGGCGGTAAATAAATTGCTATACTTATTGCATGTTATTGCTAACGAACAGCATTCTATACGATGTCAAATCAAAAAACAAAGCTAACAAAAACATTTGTTGATTCTGTGCCCTTATCGCCCAATAAACAGGTCTTTTATAGAGATTCAGATTTGATCGGCTTTGCTTTACGTGTAACAGCATCAAAGGTTTACGTGGTGGAAAGGCGAATAGGTGATGGTAAATCATCTGTTCGCGTTTTAGTGGGAAGACATGGAGAATTAACTCCTGCACAAGCACGAGAAAAAGCACAAATGTTACTTGCACAAATGGCGGCAGGTATTAATCCAAATAATGAAAAGAAAAAAGATAAAGATTTAAAATTAGTAAATTATGCAAAAGAAACACAACAACCCACGCTTATGACCGCCTACAACGCCTACATTAATGAAAGAGAACTTGGCGTGAAGTCATTAGAAGACTATAGAATGTGTGTAGAGGATTATTTGGTTGAATGGAAAGACGTTAAGTTAATTGATATTACACGTAAGATGATTCAAGAGAAGCATGTGGAATTAACCATAAGGTCTAAAGCGCGTGCAAACTTAGCGATGCGTTTTTTGCGTGCTGTGTTTAATTTTTCAATTGAACATTATTTAGATGTAAATGATAAAAGTATTTTAGATATTTCAAATCCAGTAAATACTTTAGGTGCAAAAAAAGCTTGGAATAAAATTAGAAAAAGAAAGACTTATATCAATGAAGATCAAATACCAGATTGGATTCGAGCCATTTTTAGCTATGAAGATCGAGGGCAGGCGTTAGAAACAAACCGTGATTTTCTGCTAACACTGGTTTTAACTGGTTTAAGGCGAGAGGAGTGTGAGTCATTACATTGGTCTAATGTTGATTTAATATACGGAAATATCATAATAAAAAATCCCGAAAATGGCGAACATATATTGCCAATGGGTGACTTTTTATTTGAGTTAATGAAAAAGAGAAAACGTGCTATTCAGAGCGATTGGGTATTTCCATCTGCAAGATCAAAATCAGGACACTTGGAAAATATTTCAAAAGTTCGTGCCAAAATTAATAAATTATGTAATGTGAAATTTACATTTCATGATTTGCGAAGAACTTTTGGTTCTATTGCAGAAAGTTTAGATTATGGTCAATATACAATTAAGAGACTTTTAAATCATAAAAAAGAACATGATAATGATGTGACCGCAGCTTATATCCAAGTCAGTGATAAACGCATTCGTGAAGCTATGAATGAAATAGAAGATATTATTTTAAAAAATTATAAGAACGAATTTATGGTGAAGTTTAAAGCACAAAATAATTAGGGCGACTTATTTTATATCTCATATAAATACAAAAAAATGGTTTATTTAAAAAAACAATTTATATTCAAATCAATATTGAACATATTTTTATGTGAATTTTATTTTATATTTCCCTTATAAGCATCATGGTATAATCTTAACCAAAACTTATTTTTATCAAGGTTTTATTGTTATGCCGCAAATGATTGTTGAATATTCAGACAATATTGATCAACTTGATCATCAAGATTTAATGTTAAAATTGAATCATGCTTTGTTTGATACAGGTTTGGTCGATCATCCTTTTAATATCAAAACACGTATTCGTGCAAATCAGGATTTTTTAATTGGTTTTGGTGATAACAATCAAGCATATATTCATGTGCGTTTAGGAATGATGACTGGGCGTACGTTAGAACAACGTCAATTCATCTCAGCGCAATTACTTGAATGTCTGAAAAATTTTGAAAATTATCAAGCTGTTCATTTAGAAGTACAATTATGTGTAGAAATTGCTGAAATGCCAAAAGAAGTCTATGGAAAAACCAGTATTTTGAAATAAAATTGATATCATCTAAAAGTAAAAGGGATTTAAGTTTTTAAATCTCTTTTATTAAAAATAATAACCATTGATCAATAGAGAAAAAATATCGTCTAAAATGGAAATATAAAAAGGAATATGATTGCTCATATTCCTTTTATTTTTGTGGTTTGATTATGATTAGAAATTATATTCCATACCTACGCCAACCACAGTTTTCTTATCTTCAGCTTTCCAATCTTGTTTCTGCTGTGCTAAGACACCATAGAAACGCGTTTGTTTGTTAAAGTTATAGTCAACACCTACACCATATTGGTCAATTTTACGGTCTGCCATGTTATCAGCTGTGGTTTCAGCAGATTGATATTGTGCTTTTAATGTCACAGGAGTATCTGGAATAGTATAACCCGCAGTAATTGCCCATGCTTGTTCTTCAGCAGAAGCAGCTTCAGGCTTGAGTTTTGCCGCAGCTAATGCAGCAGCAGAAGGCGAGTCTGAAAGTTCAGCATGTTGCCATAATGCACCGAAGACTAAACCTTTAGCCCCTAAAGCACCTAAGTCTAAAGAACCCGTAACACGATAAGCATCAGATTCAACATCTTTTAAGCTAAGTGCCGCATAGTCACCTGGAACTGCAAAGTTACCCGCAATTGCAGCAGCTAAGCCGATGTCTTTATTTTCGTAAGTAATTGACGTCGATACACCACTAAAGCTGTCATTTTCTTTTGTTGTATATTCGGTTGAATTATGTTCGCCTACAAGCGCCATAAGGTTAAATTGTAAACCTGGAATAATAAGGTTTTTATCTGTTTCAAAACCAACAACGTTTTTTAGACGTTCTTCACCATGCATCATTTTGGTAATGTCTAGGTTTGTATCATCATTGAAAATATCTTGATATTTACCAGCAGCAGTTTTGAAATAAGAATCGTAGTTACCTGCTTTTACTGTACCAATGTTTTTAAATTTAAGACCTAAGAAGCGGTTACGAGCGCTCCAATCTGTATCTGAACCTGATCCATCAGTTGAAACTGCCCATTCTGCTTGATATACAGCAGCAATATTATCAGTTAATGCTTCTTCACCCTTAACACCAATACGAGAAGCATTTGAATTTAATTGAGTTTCATCGTTGTCTGCAAAATCGTAATTTTGAACTTGATTTAACGAAACATTGAGCTTACCGTACAATGTTGGCGCTGCTTGCGCTGCGCTTAAGCCGAATGATGCAACTGCGGCAGCGAGTAGCACTTTTTTCATTGAGATTTCTCCAAATCGATTCTGTCGGGCATGAGCCTGTCACTTTTTTATATTGAGTAAGCAAGAAACAAATTTTTACGAGACTTACTCACTTGGATGCAGTATCTGCAAACTTTGTTACAAATGGGTGAAGACCAGATGACATTTTGATGACGAAAAACCAAATCAATCAAAAAAATTACTAAAATAGACAATGAATACAAATAAAAAAGAGGCAATAGATGCCTCTTATTTTCTCTATTAAGAGATGCCAAAATTAAAGAGCTGCTTTAATTTTTTCAGCTAATGTTTTAATTTTTTCTTGATCACCTAATTGTGCTGCGTGTTTACCAAGTTCATGTACTGAGCTTGGAATTAAGTGAAAATGTACATGTAGCACAGTTTGACCTGCTGCAGTACCTGATAATTGCATTAAGACAATACCTTCAGCACCAAGTGCTTTTTCTATTGCTTTGGCAATTTTTTGTACAATCTGAATGGTATATGCGGCAGCATCAGGGGGTAAATCAAGTAAGGTGACTGCTGGGGTTTTGGGGATGACTAAAGTATGACCATCGGCTTGAGGCATAATATCCATAAATGCAAGAACATATTCGTCTTCATAAACTTTGATTGCTGGAAGTTCATTACGTAAAATTCGTGCAAATATATTTTGATCATCGTAAGTCATCTTTTACTCCTTGCTAAATGACTGTTTTAACGTATTAATTATTACTATAACAGCTATTTACAATTTAGTTCTTTTTGACGAGCTGCTATTTGATCAAGCTTTTGCTGTTCTTTATCTGAAAACTTAGGTTTTGAGGTAAAGCAATTATCATTACCAAATTTAGCTTTAGCTTCAGGATCTTTAAAACAAAAACCTTTCGATGCATAAATGACATTATAGTCATCTTGGAGTTTTTTACATTCTTGTGCAGGATCTGCTGCAAAAGTAGATGAACCGATCAGCATTGCTGTTAAGCTAAGTGTTGCAACATAAAGTTTTTTCATGAGTTAACCTCAATTGGACATATTGGATTGTCACTTATCATTTAGATTATAGGGGACAATCTTTCATTTTCAATGATGAAAAATTATTCGAGTGTAATTTTACTCCATAATTCATTCATATAGTATGTAATACTATTATATATCAATAACTTGTTAATTTAACCTTGAAAAAAATATTTATAGAAGCTCGTGTTTTGCCTTATTCTGCTTTTTTTGTCGATTTATTTATCTCATAGTGAATTCACTGCATTGGGATATATAAATCAATGAATAGAATCATCTTTATACATACTGCTGTAAACCTATCAAAAGATGTTTTTTGTGGTGCAATAAAATGGATAAAATAATTTAGCTTTTTTGGGTTTGAAATGATAACTGGTTTGCATTTTTTTTGAAATTAATTAAAATATGCGAAATTTTTTTGTAGATCGGCTATGTGGAAATTCATAAAAAGTTTTAATACGGTAGACACTTATTTGTTTTTAGCTCTCATTTTATTGGTGACAGTGATTGCTATGCATATGCTGTAAAAGTACTGTGAAAGGCTTCGATTGTGAAGCCTTTAATTTTTGATACATGGTAATTGATTGGTGCTTAAGTAAGAATAAAAAATAAACTTTATTTTAAAATATATAAAAATTTAAAGAAAAATAACCTTTTTTAGGTATTTATTTTCATTCTATATCGCCTATATTTTATATGTGATTAAGCTTGATACTCAGTTTATAGTTATTGTAACTGTAATAAATTGCGATCAAAAATCACTCAAACTGGCATCTATTCATTTTTATTTATAGAAAATTTTATTATTACAATTTAAGTATTGGTTAATAATAGAGTGAAACAAAAATAAATAATGATGTTTATAGTGTACAGTAAGTATTCACAATTAATCTTAAAAAGTAATTATATGAATATATGTATAGGTGGCAGTTGGCATGGTAGCCAACTACTTAAAGGACAGAAATCTAATCATTTTCTTGCTAAAGACAAGGCAACAGGGCAACACATCACTTATGAAAGGTTTGTAATAAAATATGAAAATGAAGTTTGTACTTTTTGGATTGCAAATACTTTAAGTCGCTTGGAAGCAAATGAAAAAATGATGTTTTATTTAAATCAGCTTAAAAAAATTTCAGAAAGTTAAATTAATATTTCCATGTTTTTAAATCATCATCTGCTAATCGGATTGAATTAATCTCTAAAATTTTTGCTTGATTTTGACGCCAGTCACCCAAAACAATCCGCTGTTTACCAAATTCGTTATGAATCGCAGGGCGATGCGTATGCCCATGAATTAGAATATCAACATCGCTGAGGGCTTTTTCTACAGCCTGAGCATTTACATCCATAATTTCATAAGATTTATGTTGTTGAGATTCACGACTTTTTTGACGAAAACCATTGGCAAGTTTTTGTCTAAAACTCAAAGGAGTGCTTTTTAAAATACCCAGTATCATTGGATTACGAATAATTTTTTTAAAACGTTGATAAGAAATATCATCTGTACATAAGGCATCGCCATGTTCAAGACGAATGTTTTGTGTACCCATAGTGAAACTATATGTTTCGGGTAAAAGAATGCCACCAAAACGATTTAAAAATTTTTGACCTAAAGCAAAGTCACGATTTCCAACTTGGAAATAGATTTTATTTCCAGCTTGAGTAAATTGTTTTAAATGCTCAATAATTTCATCTAACCATGGTGCAGTGTAATCGTCACCAATCCAAGCATTGAACCAATCACCCAGTATATAGAGTTGTGTGTTTTTATCTTGATATTGTTCAAGTAAATCTAAAAACCCCCGAACGAGTCGAGGGTGATCAGGTGACAAATGTAAATCAGCGATAAACAGATGGGTCACTTTTTTTCCTAATCTATGGCTATAGACTAATCCCCCCTAAATCCCCCTTTTTCTAAGGGGGACTTCCCATCCATTCGTGTCTGAGCTTTTACTCCCTCCTTTATTAAAGGAGGGGTGGGGAGGATTTAAAAATTATTCAGAAATGATTTTAGCAGATTCGATTACAACATTTTCTAAAGGAACATCAGCATGATAACCACGGTTACCAGTACGCACGCCTTTAATTGCATTCACAACGTCTAAACCTTCAGTGACTTTACCAAATACCGCATAACCCCAACCTTGCGCATTTTTGCCTGAGTGGTTTAGGAATGAGTTATTTGCAACGTTAATGAAGAATTGTGCAGAAGCAGAGTGAGGCGCTTGAGTACGTGCCATTGCAACAGTACCGATGTCATTGCTTAGACCGTTGTCAGCTTCATTTTCAATAGAATCGCGAGTCGCTTTTTCTTTGAAGTTTTCATCCATGCCACCACCTTGAACCATGAAACCATCAATGACACGGTGGAAAATTACGCCGTCATAGAAACCATCACGAACATATTCCAAAAAGTTAGCGACAGTTTTAGGCGCTTTTTCAGAATTTAGTTCAAGAACAATACGTCCTTTATTGGTGTTTAATTCGACTTGAGGAAAACTCATTCTATAATCTCCTGATCATGACTAAAAAAGCCATGGGTTTTTGGTTGAGAGAAGCATAAGCAAACTGTAAACTACAAGGCAAGCAAAAATGCGAATTTCTTTTGTATCCATTCGCAGAAATGCATTTTTATTATCCTATTTTAACTTATAGAAGTGATTTATCAACTATGAAGCCAAATGATGTTGTTTCAGAACTGCCAAAGAACCCGACAACCAATTCTGCACCTGTCGATGCTCAGCAGCAAGAACAACAGACGGGCTTGGACTTTGTGCGTCAAGTCATTACGGATGATTTAGCAGCAGGACGTACTCAAACCGTTGTTACTCGTTTCCCACCTGAACCAAATGGTTACTTGCATATTGGTCATGTAAAAGCAATTTGCCTTAATTTTGGTATTGCAGAAGAGTTCAATGGTGTATGTAATCTGCGTTTTGACGATACCAACCCCGATGCTGAAGAACAAGAATATGTCGATGGTATTGCCAATGACGTAAAATGGTTAGGTTTTGAATGGGAAGGTGCACCGCGTTATGCATCAAGCTATTTTGACCAGTTACACACTTGGGCAATTCAATTGATTGAACAAGGTGATGCTTATGTTGATCTGCAAACTCCTGAAGAAATTCGTTTAAATCGTGGTAATTTTATCGAAGTCGGTAAAAATTCACCTTATCGTGATACTTCTGTCGCAGAAAATCTGGCACGTTTTGAAAAAATGAACAATGGTGAGTTTGGCGAAGGTCAAGCTGTATTGCGTGCCAAAATTGATATGGCATCACCAAACGTGCATATGCGTGATCCAATCATGTATCGTATTTTGCATTCTGAGCATCACCAAACGGGGAATACTTGGAAAATCTATCCAATGTATGACTATGCGCATCCATTGTCAGATGCGATTGAAGGCATTACCCATTCATTGTGTACTTTAGAGTTCGTTGATCATCGTCCATTCTATGATTGGGTTGTTGCGAAAGTTAAGTCACCCTCTGTGCCACATCAGTATGAATCAAGCCGTCTAAATATTGACTATACCATCACCTCTAAACGTAAATTGCGTAAATTGGTGGAAGGCAATCATGTCAACGGTTGGGATGACCCACGTATGCCTACAGTTGTTGGTATGCGCCGTCGTGGTTTTACTCCTGAAGGTTTACGTGATTTCTGTAAGCGTGTTGGTGTAACCAAAGTTGATGGCAGTATTGTTGATGTGGCAATGCTCGAATTCTGTATTCGTCAATCACTTGAAAATACTGCATCGCGTGGTATGGCGGTCTTGAACCCATTAAAAGTGACTTTAACCAATCTTCCTGAAGATATGGATTTAAGTCATGCACGTCATCCAAACGTGGATATGGGCGACCGTATCATTCCTTTAACGTCTGAAATTTATATTGACCGTAAAGACTTTGAAGAAGTACCGCCAAAAGGCTTTAAACGTTTAACTCCTGAAGGTGAAGTACGTCTACGTCATGCTTATGTGATCAAGTGCGATGAAGTGATTAAAGATGCCAATGGTGAAGTGATTGAGCTGAAATGTTCAATTGACCCTGAAACTTTAGGTAAAAATCCTGAAGGGCGTAAAGTGAAAGGTGTGGTGCATTGGGTTTCAGCGAGCAAAGGGATTCCTGCGGAAGTTCGTGTTTATGACCGTTTATTTAATGAAGCAGCACCTGATGCAGATGATGATTTCTTAAAACACTTAAATCCTGAGTCTTTAACAGTGCTTCAAGCGGTGATTGAGCCTGCTTTGGCGCAAGCACAGCCTGAAGATCGTTTCCAGTTTGAACGTGAAGGTTATTTTGTTGCAGATCAATATGACCATACGATTGACAAACCTGTGTTTAACCGTATTTTGGACTTGAAAGACAGTTTTAAACCAAACAAATAATAAATTTGGTTTAAAATCTAAAGCTTTAAAAAACTCAGTTTCGGCTGGGTTTTTTTATTGGTCTGTGGCTCGAAAATATTGAGATAAAATATGGCTGTGATTTTACAAAACTCGACATCAGCAATATTAACCAAAATTTCTGATGAGTTGAGCGGTCTTCCAAATCAGTATATTGATTTTTATAAAAAAACAAATGGAATCATCTTTACAGATTCAGATGAGTTTAGCTCTTATTTGACTGAAATTGATGATGAAATTTCTTTGGAAGCATTATTTCAAATTGATACCAAAAATGTAAATTTTGATCTTTTGGTGATGCAAAGAGAAATAGGAGATGATCTCCCAGATGTATTTTGGATTATTGGTGGCGATGCAGGTGGTAATTTTTATTTATTGCATCGGCATACCCAGCAAATCTGGTACTGGGATCGAACATGTTTATATGGTTGTGATCGTTTAACAGAGCGTGAAATTGGTCAATATTATGCAATGAAGATGAGTTTTTATGAATTACTGACTTTGATTTTTCAACAAATAGAACAGTGCAAAATAATAATTAAAAATAAATGATTTTAGTAACAAAAAATAATATGAAAATAAGTTTTTTAAACGATAGCGGATAAGACTTTAGTCATGTCTTATGAATTTTTCTAATGGTATAAATTTAAATTAAATTAATTATTAAATATTTTAACAGGTGGTAAATTTTTTAATAAAAATATTTTTATAATGTTTAAAATCAAAAAGATATGTATTTTTTATTTTTATTTAAAAAAAATGTAAAAATAATTTTTTAAAAATTTGGTAAATTTTTTATTTTAAAAAGTGATGTGATTAACGTTATTTTAATAGATCATAATGATTATATTTTTTGTAAATAAAAATTTTAAGATAAAGTCAGTTGTAATAACATATTGAATACAATATCATACAAATGTGTAATATTGTGAAATATAAAAGCAATGAAAATACTTGATAAATACTATGAAGAAGTATGTGATTTAATTTATCAAATTCCATTGTGTAAAGATGGGTGGATTAACTTTTCTGAAAAAATATTAACAATTTTTGATGCATCATATATGCATATTCAAGCTATAGATTTTAGTTTTAATGTAGTCTCTTATAGTAATGGTGTAGGTATATTAGATTATAAACATTATGCAGAAGCTGAATTATATTATTTACGTTATCCAATTAATGCTGATCCACGATGGGAACAGTTTTTAGATCCTCAGCGAGTAGGTTGGTATCAGTGTCATACTCACCTATCGGAAGAATTTGTTAAAAATTCTGATTTATATCAAAAAATATTATTACCAATCGGCTTGAGATATGTCGCGACTCATGAACTGATTTGGGATGAAAAAATTTGTATATTTTGGAGTATATCGACATCTGAAAAACGTGGCTTCCTTGATGCTCAAGAGATTGATTTTCTAAATAGTTTGTTGCCGCATTTAAGGCGTATTGTCAGTGCGCAGCGCCATTTATATGAATTATCTCTTGATAATATTGTTGGTTATAATTTAATAGACCGTTTAACATTGCCGATTATATTGCTTAGTTTATCTGGGCAGGTTGTTCATTATAATCCTAAAATGAGACAGTATTTAAAACTTAATGAAGCAATCCAAATTAAAAATACACAACTCTGTTTGCCTAAAACCTATCAAAATATTTTAAATAAAACACTCTATGAGATTGAACATGCTTTTCGTTATCAACAAGAGCAGTTAGAACAGTTTAACCAGCTTAAATTCTCAGTTGTTGATAAAAATCATGATTATTTTTCCTTTACAATTAGTTTACTTGTATCAGAAAAAGAAATGTCATTTTTTGGAATTCGACCTTTGGTCATGTTAACTTTTGAACGAGATGTACGAGAAACTTTACAGAATGTACAGTTAAATATAGAAAGGTATTATTTATCACATGATATTTTAAAGAAAATATATAAATTATCAAAACGTGAAATAGAGGTTTGTGAATTATTTGTAAATCGGCAAAATTTAGAAAAGATTGCTCAAAGAATGAATATTACAATTAGTTCAATGCGAACATATATGAAAAATATATTTTTAAAAACAGAATGTAATTCTCAGGTAGAATTAATGCAATTATTAATGAGCATTAGTATATTAGAATAGTTCGGTTGTTATTTATTTTTAGTTTGTTGATCTCTTAATGCTAAATAAGTGACTAAATCCATTTTTGCACGTTCTTTCAATTTCATTTTAATATAAATGACGAGTGCAAAACAGGTCGTTGCAATGGTGAGAAATAAGCCATTCATATAGGTCATCATTGAACTCACATAACCGATTGTGGTCAGGCGGTGCATCATTTTAACCACTTGTGGACTGCTCTCAATACCTGTAATTGCCCATGTACAAAGGTGTTCACAATTATTCACGATGAGATGGTAATTATTTTCGTGCATACGGCTGCGCATACGACGAACAATATGGCGTCCTTTAAACTTAGGTTGTTCATATAAACGAATGATGATTTTTCTATTGCGTGCAAATTTATCGAGTGTTGTGATCTCGATGGGGCGCTTTTTAAAAAAATGTGCAAAACCAGAGTAATGAATGACACGACCTTTACCAGCGTAAATGCCATGATGACTATAACCAAAGTTTTTTACTATAAGATGTGTACCAAGCGGGTATCGAACTAAACGTTTTTTTTGCATATTCCACTTTGTTCCAATAAAAGTGTACAAACGTATTTTATTGAAAGAATAGTCACATTATAGCGAAGCCCAACTAAATGTGCAGCATTGAAAGCAAGAATTAAGTAAAGATTTACAACTAAATAATGAATTGATACTCATTTACTTTTAATATTCGGTTTAGCACATTAAAAGAGCATTGCAAGTGAAAGTTTTAAATCCGTTTGAGCGTATTTCATTGATGATCTTCAGTATTTTTTCATTATCAACATCTGGCGTTCACGCAACAACTGAATATATAAAAATCGAAAAAAATCATGACACAATTGCTGATGTTGTACATATTCGCCAGTTAAATCAGCTTAAATTGTTTTTAAATGATGCAAAGCAGCAGCCATATAATAAAATTAAAGCAATCGCAAAAAATTTATCTCAGTGTCAAGTTTTAAGCTTTGCAATGAATGCAGGAATGTATCATGCGGATTATTCAGCAGTGGGTTTATATATTGAAAATTCACGACAAATTTCGAGTTTAAATACACAAAATAAAGGGTTTGGTAACTTTTTTATGCAACCCAATGGTGTGTTGGCATGGAATGATCAACACGCAATGATTCAAACGACACAGCACTATGCAAGCTCTGGGTTTAAAGCCAATTATGCCACTCAATCGGGTCCAATGTTGGTTATAGATGGGAAAATAAATGCTTCATTTTTACCGCAATCAGACTCATTAAAAATACGCAATGGGGTCGGCGTTAAAAACAATGAATTGTATTTTGTGATTAGTCGAGGAAAAATCAGTTTTTATGATTTTGCAAAAATTTTTAAAGATAATTTAAAAATTGATCAGGCATTATATTTAGATGGCTCAATTTCAAGTGCTTATATTCCACAAGCCCATAGAAGTGATCATCGTTTTAATTTGGGACCTATTGTTGGATTTGTAGAGAAAAATAGTTGCCCATAATCTTATAAAATTGAAGCCAAAGACTTATTTTTCAAGAGGATTTTTATGTTGGGTGATGCTAAAGGTTCATCCTAAGTTTGCTTAAGATGAACTTTAGATTTAAATATCAGACCAACAGATGAGTTTTATTCAGACAGGGTTTTTAAAAATTCAGGCTGAATACATTGATCATAAAAACAATTCATTTGCCCATATTTATAACGCACAGGGGCTTCAACGACTCCAACACGTTGTGCATATTTTTGCCATTCTTGGGAAAGCTCTTGTATTTTATCTGGATGTTGTGCTGCCAGATTATGTAAATAACTCGGATCTAATTTACGATTGTATAATTCCCATTCGCCTGTTCCATAAGGTGCAGCTTGTCGTTGCACAGCCCAATCACCTTTATATAAGGCACGGCGTGTATTAAATTCCCAACCTAAAGCGCGCTCTGGTAGAGCCTTTCCTTTAAACACAGGTAAAAAAGAACGCCCCTCCATATTCAGCAAAGCTTGCCCATTGAAATGAGTCGGTCGTTTTGCTTGTGTGAGTTCAAGTACAGTGGGTACAAAATCCATCACGTGAATCGTTTCAGTCTGTATTTGACCTGCTTTGATTTGACTTGGATATCGCATAATGGCAGGAACATGAATACCGCCGTTGGATAACATACTTTTAAAATAAGGCAAGGGCGTAGATGCAACTTGTGCCCATTGTGGTCCTAATGTGACATAAGAGCCTTTTTTACCCATATTTTCAAAGGTATTATTAAATGTGGTATCTACCCATTCACGGATGCCATTTTTGTCTTCGGTTGTGCCTAATGATTCTGGTGTTGATGATTCAGCACCATTGTCAGACATAAATAAAATCAGCGTATTATCTAATTCACCTGTACTTTTTAAATAATCAATCATACGACCAATATTATGATCCATATTGTCAATCATCGCGGCATAGATCTGCATGGTTTTGCTTTGATCTTGTTTTTGCGCTAGGGTGAGTTTATCCCATGTTGGGAAGACATCCATTAATGGATTATTAATTTTTGTACCTTTTGGAACAATACCCAATTCAATCATTCGTTTTAAGCGTGTTTCACGAATTTTTTCATAACCTTCTTGATAATGACCTTCATATTTTTTTAGATATTCATCTGGTGCTTGTAAAGGCCAATGTGGTGCTGTAAATGCAAGATAACCAAAGAATGGTTGATCCTTTTTACGGTCATGGGTGAGGTATGAGATCATTTTTGTGGTGAAAAAATCGCTTGAATAAAATTTTGTGGGTAAGGTTGTTTCTTTACCATCTTCAAAGTAGCGTGCTTTATAATTACCAGGGAACATTTGGCTAGCATCCATATGCGCTGCACCGCCTGGCATTAAGGTAAATGAACGATCAAATCCTCGTGCTTTGGCATGGCTATCTTCTGTTGCGCCTAAGTGCCATTTACCTGTTACAAATGAAGCATAGCCTTCTGGTTTTAAAATTTCAGCTAAAGTCATCACTCGATGATTTAAGCGACCTTCATAACCAGATTTATCTTTTTGTTCTGGTTGTAAAAACTCAGCCATACTGCCTAACCCAGCTTGATGGCTATCATTTCCTGTCAGTAACATAGAGCGTGTCACGGAACAAGTTGGACCTGCATGAAAATTACTCAGTACAGCGCCTTCTGAAGCTAATTTTTTCAAGTTAGGTGTTGAAATTTCTCCACCAAAAGGTTGTATGTCCGAAAAGCCTAAATCATCTGCAACAATGACCAAAACATTGGGCTGCTTTGCGGGCGTTGCATAAACTGAAAGACTGCTGAGTAAAGTTGGAACAAATACAGCGGCAAGTGCTAATTTTTTAGTAACCATAACGAATCCTTGATAGTGGTTATTTATGTAGGTGAAATGATGATGTGCATGGCAAAAGCTGTCCGATTTTTACATCAAACTTTGACCATTTTGCGTTTTATGCTATCGGTAAGTATTTTGTTTAGATCAATTTCATCCTAATGCTTCGGCTAATAGAATTTAGATCGA
This sequence comes from Acinetobacter sp. R933-2, assembly GCF_030325485.1. Classification (NCBI taxonomy): domain Bacteria; kingdom Pseudomonadati; phylum Pseudomonadota; class Gammaproteobacteria; order Moraxellales; family Moraxellaceae; genus Acinetobacter; species Acinetobacter sp. R933-2. Next base: position 59,557 of record NZ_JACAIJ010000015.1, on the reverse strand, counting down.
ATGATCTAGAGTGGACATGCAATAGATCATTCGAAAGTGGATATTCAGTATGGGCTTAAATATGCTTAAACAATGCTGAACGTGATTGCTCATTGGCACCATCAGCCGCACTTAAAAAACGCTCAGTATGAATGTCTTTTTCAAATAAACGGCTTTGCATCAGGGTCGAAATAGCAGCATCAATCATGGGTGGTGGACCACATAAATACGCTTTGTGCCCACTGCATTTATTTTCAAAATAATCAGCAACGGCTTCATGCACAAAACCTGTAAAACCTGTCCATTGATCTTCATCTTTAGGTGCATTTAAAGCAGGGATATAACGGAAATTTGAATATTCTTTCATTAAATTTTCAAAAATTTCACGGTTATATAGCTCTGCAACATCACGCGCACCTTGGAACAGGTAAATAATGCGTTCATCACCAGATTCGAGTAAGTCCAAAATCATCGATTGAGGACTCGAAAGACCTGAACCACCTGCAATGAAAATCACACCACGATCATCTGATTTACGCACAAAGAATTGACCATAAGGACCAGAAAGATCAATTTCATCGCCTTCTTGCAGATTGTCATGCACATAAGTGGTTGCTGCACCACCTGCAACTTTACGGATATGCAGCTCGATGATGCCTTCTTCATTGGGTGAATTGGCAATCGAAAAAGCGCGCGTGCCTTCAATATCAGGCAATTGAATATTGACATATTGACCTGCCTGAAATTGCATAGCACGGTCAATTTCCAAACGAATGCCTTTAATGGTTGGTGAAAGGTCTTTGATTTCGATGACTTTGGCTTGGTAGTCTTCCACCAAATAGCCTAAGAAATCGTCATCTTCATCGACATCTGCCTCAATCACCATGTCAGATTCAGGTTTGCAGCAGCATGCCAAAACCTTATTTTCCTCACGCTCAATGTCCATCAACGCAAAAGGAGAGGCTTCACCGACATCATAAAAACCGTCAGTGACTTGAACTTTACAGGTTCCGCAGGTGCCATGACCGCAAGCAAAAGGCAGCCAGACACCTTGACGTAAAGCTGCATCTAAAATGGTTTGATCTTCCTCTACCTCAATGGTCATGCCAATCGGTTCAATGGTCACTTGATAAGTCATACACGTGCTCCTTTAAACATGACTGCCGTTATAGCCATTAAGATTTGGCGTCACGAAGCGTAGAAGTGATTTATGGTCAAAGCCCAATTCTTCCAATGTTTTAGAAAAATCATTGGCAATGTGTTGACGGTTTAAGGTGAATTGCACATTTGCCCAATCAATTTGCTCAAACTCAGGATGTTGATGAAAACCGCCTGTAATTTGCTGATCAATCAGGTCTTGTAAAGTTTGTTTTGGCGACACAAGCAGGGCATGTGCGGCACAAAACAGGGTGTGATGATCCCAACCTACATAAATTAAAATATTATCGCCGTAATTTTTTTGCTGATCGCGTGCTTCAAATTCGTAGTTGGCTTGAATGGCTTGTACTGGCATGAGAATACTCCTAATGTCCTTGTATAGATCTCTTTCATAAATCAAATAATTTGTCTGAATTCATCTTGAAAAGTTCTTCACCGTGTCCCTCTCCTTAATAAGGCGAGGAGATTTTCATTGTGAATTTCATTTTGTACATAAAGTGATTTTTGAAAGAACTCTTGTGAAGCCATTCCAAAAATTTTATTCATGAAATGGCTTCTATTCCTTAATGATTTAAGCGGTTTGACCTTTCCATTTTTTCCAGCGTTCTTGGTCAGGTGAGCCTTCGATATCCAAGTTGTCTGCGCCGACATTAAAGTTGTAGTAGTCACGTAAAATACTTTCTAAGTCAGGACCACCACAGTTGCCTTGTAAAATTTGGTTGACAGGTAACCATGCCTGAATATATTTCTCAGGTTCACGTTCAAAAATGTCATGACAGCCATCTGAACAGGTGTGATAACGCTCACCTTTATAAATAGAATCACGGTAGCTAAATTGAGTTTGATCGCCATCCATTTCAGTAAAGGTCATTGGAACCTGACAGATCTGACACAGTTGTGGTAAGCCATCGCTATAGAAACGCTTGCCTTCGGCTTCCATTTTGCGTGCCAATTCCCACTTTGGACGGTAGTATTTGTCGAATGTGTCAGGGTATTTTTCAGAAAGCCAATCCATTTCTTCATCGGTTGGAATCCACGTATGGAAACCTGCTGCATGACCGAAGTTATAGAAAATCCACCATGCTTGATGTGAAACGTGTTCTTTCTCTTTTTCAATCACTTCTGAGTATTTCGGCATGCGGATACCGTAACGACTCAAGTCTTTGAACAATGCGCCGCCTGCTTCTTCAAAATAAGTTTCCCAAGCTTCTTTCCATGACATCACTTTGTTTGGCAACATGTAGTCCATCATCATGCCAACAATTGAAAGTAAACGCGTACCACGCCAGAACCATTTATCAATCCATTCCTGCACGATTGGTACGTTATCTTCATGTTGTTCAAGTAAGAATTTGACGATTTCCAAACCAAGCGTCATGTGACGCGCTTCGTCTGACTGCGCAGAGAAACCGAAAGTCACGGTTGCCATATCGCCGTTGTAAGCTGCTCCCGACATGAAGGGAACGAACAATAAGTTAGTCAGGACATATTCAAAGGCAAAGCTGATTGCCAATAAAAACTCAAATGGTCCTGCTGAACGTGCATCTTCAAAGAATGATTTTGGTACAGACAAATACCAAACACGGTCATGCATATGCGCCCAATCTTGGAAGCCATCAAAGAACTTGTTGTAATGGCTCATGGCATGGATTTGGGTTTGCACATGGCGCAATTCATCAATCGATTGCATTTGTGATGCAATACGTGCACCGATACCGCTAAACTGACGACCTACATGTGCATAGCCTTGATAAGCTTGATATTCGAGCGGTGTGACTGCGGTTAAAAAAAGTTTAATCGCATTTAAATAACGCTCATTGGAAACGTTTAATTGCCCATTATTTTGTGCAAAAGCATCAAAAATGGCATAGAGTTTTTTCTCTTTTTCCGCTTGGTATTTCCAGTAAGAATCCATGGTTAAGCGGAACGGATCTTCCCACTTTGACCAATCGGTGATCTTAATGCCTTCAAATTCTTCATAAGGAAAGGCATCTTTGCGGTCTGCATAGGAAAAATCCCAGTCCAGATCACGGGTCAGCATGCGATAGCGGTCTTTGGCATTGAGTTTTTTTGTTGCTGTTTTTGCAGCAGTTTTAGTATTTTTAACATCAGTATTCATGTTGATCATCCTGTTCAATATCGAAATTCAGTGGCGTATGGCTGCCTAAATTCTTAATTCCATTTCAGTGTAAAGGTGTCATCATCTTCATCGACGTTGCCACCCAATGTGATCATGTTGAGTTGTAATTCCTGAATGTCCCAGTCCTGTCCAAGTTTTTCAGAAACCGTTTCAGCACGAATCACCAATTCACCAACACTTTCCACACGGATCATGGCAGGGAGGTACTGAATGGTCGCTTCAGGGTTGTCTTGTTCAATCGCTTCAATGATGTAGCGTGAAGTGTCGTTGTCTTGTAGTGCTAAATAAACTTTTGATGTCATGGTGCAATTCCTTATGCAAGATTGAAAATGTCAGCTAAACCCGCTTTTTTACTGCGTTCAGCAATCACAGCCAGTCCTTGTTCGATTTCAGCATCATTCAAGGCTAAAGTTGCCCATGCACCGAAAGCTTCTTGGACTTGTGGTAACAGTTCAGCAACCCAGTTTTGAATCAGGGCTTTGTTTTCTTCTGATTCAGCAATTGCCAGTTTGAATACAGGGTCTGACCATTTGCGTAAATCGGTTAAACAGTCCTGCATAAACTCAGTCAGCATTGCCACATCACGTGCGCCATTTTCAACCAAGAGTTGGTCAAATGTTCCGTAAACTAGACTTTGCATTAAGCTATCAATCAGTAAATTTTGCAGCACAAACAGTTTGAACCAGTCTTGTTCAGTCAGGCTGAGTTCACACAGTTTGCGCAGGGGTTGCCAAGCGGCATCATTCATCCAAGCATTTTTTGCTTGTTGCAAAGACTCACCTGTATTGCCATCCAGCAATAGACCAATACGGGAAATGTACTGTGCCATACCAAGGCGATCCATGGCTGCAAACATACAGGCTTGGGTAATGACTGTGCCATAACCATAGGCACTGCCTGACATCATGTGCAGATTTGCCGTTTGTTCAACGTAGCGGAAAGGCAGTAGGCAAGTGATGATTTTTTGTTTGATTTCATCACTGATATTTTCCACCAAATGACGCTTTTCAAAGAATGCATAATTGCTTTCAGCCACATCCTGTAAACGCGCACGGTGTTGTACATAAGCCCCATAATAAAATTGGCGTGGGTCTTTAAATACATACCAGTCTTGCATGTGTAGCGCAGTATAGCTTGGGTCATTTAAGGTTTTTGACGGATTCCATAAAGGACGATAATGGAAGTTGGCTGCACCTTGAATATCAAAGCTGACTTCTTGATAACGTGTCGCAGGCTTAGTACCAAAACGGCGTTCGATATACGCATAAGTTTGGCGAATTGGCGCGACATTGGACGTTTTAATTTCTAAAGTCATCGTGATCTCCTTATAGATAAAACTCAGATCTTCTTGATCTGCATCATTACGGCTTAAATGGTTTTGAAACTGAATTTTCGAAGTCGAAAATGGCTTATTGGTCTTGCTTCAGTGCGTGTTGCGCAATCGGATTTAACACATCGGGTTCTTCGCCATAACGCCATTTGTCTTCTTGGGCGTCATTCCATGCTTTTTGTGCTTCGGTCATTTCAACCACTTGGTTAATTTCACAAAAATGTTGAAATGCTTGTTGCGGTAAAACCAATTCGACAAAAAGCGTCGGGTCTTGAATAGCAAAATCAAATTCAACAAATTTGGCATTGCGGTCACCTGTAACACGAATGTATTTGGTGAGTTGATCCTGAGTGGTCTGATTCATAACGATCATCCTTTTGTCTTTTACACTGAAATCATTTCAGTGGTGCAAGTGTGCATTTACTCTATACATTTCAAGAACTGTGCCAACTTTTATATTTATATATATTTCAATGGTTTAAAATTATATTGAATAAACTTGAGTATTTTGATCAAGATGAATTCATGATTTAATGAAATGAATTTTGCTGAATTTTAATGATTTGATGAAATTCTGAAAATGGTTTGAATAAATATCGCAATCGCTTAAAAATAAGATAAATTTTCAAAAAAATAAAAGCTGCAATTTTTGGATAGTGATTGCAGTTCTTGTCCTATCTGATTGTTTGGAATCTTTGCATGATGTGGAAAACAACAAGCAAGGATGAAGGAAATGTCAGGAAAATATATTCAAGTGACAACTGCAACAGGGAACCAATACAAAGCTTACTTAGCAACTTCTGTAGATGGTAAAGGTCCGGGTGTTGTGCTGTGCCAAGAAATTTTTGGCGTTAATCAAGCCATGCGTGACAAGGCAGATTTACTTGCAGAAGAAGGTTATAGCGTTTTAGTACCAGATTTATATTGGCGAATCGCACCTGAAACAGAGTTAGGTTATGGTGCTGAAGATTTTCAACGTGCATTTGAGTTGTATCAACAATTTGATGAAGATCTCGGTGTACAAGATATTGAAGAAAGTTTGGCTTTTTTAAAAAGTTTAGATGTATGTGATGATCAAGCACAGCAAGCGGTGGTTGGCTTTTGCTTAGGTGGAAAATTGGCATATTTAGCAGCGTGTCGTATTCCAAATCTGGCGTGTTCTGTAGCATATTATGGTGTTGGGATCGAAAAATCACTTGCTGAAAGTCAAAATATCCAAGGCAAATTGTTATTACATATGGCGGAACTGGATCAATTCTGTCCTGAAAATATTCGCCAAGACATTCAACAGGGTTTAGCGCAGATCAAAGGTACAGAAGTCTATGTTTATCCGCAGGTAGATCATGCTTTTGCTCGTCCAAGAAGTGAACATTTTGATAAAACTGCCGCACAAATTGCTCATGAAAGAACAGTTGCTGCATTACGTAAAACCATCGGTCCTGATTATGATTTAGCAGCTCTGTGGGAGGAACACATTCGCCATGAGTTTGATACACGAGATGTCCCTGCAACCATGGCAACCATGGTGGCTGAGCCTTATGTGAATCATATCCCAACCATGACGGGCGGTGTTGGTTATAAGCAACTGTCACGTTTTTATCAGCATCATTTTGTTCATCAAAACCCTAAAGATATGAGTCTGATTCCAATTTCTCGTACAGTGGGAGCAACCCAAGTTGTAGACGAGTTCATTATGAGTTTTACCCATGATGAAGAAATTGATTGGCTGATTCCGGGGATTGCACCTACAGGTAAAAAAGTACAAATCCCAATGTTAGGTGTAATCAAATTCCGTGGTCCAAAACTATGTCATGAACATATTTATTGGGATCAAGCAAGTGTGCTTGTTCAGTTAGGTGTTCTCAATCCACAAGGTCTACCTGTTGCAGGTGTAGAAACCGCACAAAAATTGATAGACGAATCTTTGCCTTCAAATACCTTAATGCCATCTTGGTCATCAAGTGAAAAGAAATCAGTCGCTTAATAGGAGTTGGTAATGAAGATTGAATTTAAAGAAAAAACAGTCATTGTGAGTGGTGGTGCAACGCTGATTGGTCAAGCTGTGGTTGATGCCTTTATACAAGCAGGTGCAAATGTTGCGATTTTAGATATAGATCCAGCAGGGCAAAAAATTGCAGATGCTTATACAGACCAAGCTTTATTTATTGAAACAGATTTAACCCATGATACGCAACTTAAGGATGCAATTTCCCAAGTTCAGCAAAAGTTTGGGCAAGTTCATGTTTTAGTCAATTTAGCATGTACATATTTAGATGACGGATTTCAGTCGAGTCGTCAAGATTGGCTCAAGGCTTTAGATATTAATTTAGTTTCAGCTGTAGAGTTAACTCGTGCTGTGTATACGGACTTAAAAGCAACACAAGGTTCAATTGTTAATTTTACCTCTATTTCAGCGCAATGTGCACAAACAGGTCGCTGGTTATATCCCGTATCTAAAGCTGCAATGCAAGCATTAACCAAAAGTATGGCAATGGATTTTGCAGCCGATGGTATCCGAGTCAATTCAGTTTCACCAGGTTGGACATGGTCACGTGTGATTGCGGAAGTGAGTGGACAAGACCGAGCAAAAGCAGACCGTGTGGCGGCAGATTATCATCTTTTAGGGCGTTTAGGTCACCCTGAAGAAGTGGCAAATGTGGTGCTGTTCTTAAGTTCTCAAGCTGCGAGTTTTGTGACAGGGGCAGATTATGCTGTAGATGGTGGTTATAGCGTGATGGGACCAGAGCAAAATCAACCCGCAATTCCACGTTTAGCAGATTAATTATTTTTTAGATAACGACAGCTTTTAGGTAAATACAGCTTAATTTTACCCAAAACAAAAATTTCATGGATTGAATAAGGAAATATCAAATGCGCAAAATAGCAATCGTAGGTGCAGGTCAGGCAGGCTTACAACTTGGTTTAGGGCTTTTAGATAAAGGCTATGAGGTTAGTATGTATACCAACCGTACTGCTGAGCAGGTTAAACATGGCAAAGTCATGTCGAGTCAATGTATGTTTCATAATGCATTACAAACCGAACGTGATTTAGGTCTAAATCAGTGGGAAGAGCAATGCCCTGCAGTAGAAGGGATCAGTGTCACGTTGGTAGAACCAGAGAAAAAAGAGAAAGTTTTTAGTTGGAGCGCACGTTTACAACGCTATGCTCAATCTGTGGATCAGCGTGTCAAAATGCCAGAATGGATGGGTGAGTTTGAGCGTCGTGGCGGAAAGTTAGTGATTCAAGATGTAGGTTTAGCTGAATTAGAACAACTCGCTGAACAATATGAGCTTGTTTTATTGGCAGCGGGTAAGGGTGAAATTGTCAATCAATTTGGTCGTGATGATACACGTAGTCCATTTCAACAACCACAACGTGCATTAGCTTTGACTTATGTTAAAGGCATGCGTCCAATGTCACCTTATTCACGTGTCGCTTTTAACCTGATTCCTAATATTGGTGAATATTTCTGTTTTCCTGCACTCACAACCAGTGGACCATGTGAAATCATGGTCTTTGAAGGGATTCCAAATGGTCCAATGGATTGTTGGCAAGAGGTTAAAACACCAGAACAACATTTGGCAAAAAGCTTAGAAATTTTAGAAAAATATATACCGTGGGAGGCTGACCGTTGCCAAAATGTCGAATTAACAGATGATGGTGGTTATATTGCAGGGCGTTTTACTCCGACAGTACGTCATCCTGTTTTAACTTTGGCATCAGGTAAAAAAGTCTTTGGTATGGCAGATGCTTTAGTGGTCAATGATCCTATTACTGGTCAAGGTTCAAACAATGCAGCCAAATGTTGCAAGGTTTATTATGATGCGATTTTAGCGCATGCAGACCAAGCATTTGATGAAGCATGGATGCAGCAAACCTTTGATCGTTATTGGGATTATGCACAGTATGTTGTGGACTGGACCAATAGTATGCTACGTCCACCTGAGCCACAAATGATAGATGCTTTGGTCGCAGCTTCTCAAAACCAACACATTGCTGCACAAATTGCTAACAACTTTGATGATCCACGAGGGTTTTCTCCGTGGTGGTTTGATGCAGAAGCGAGTCAGCAGTTTTTACAAGGCACTGATTTAAATCGTGTGGCATAAAGGAGTATGGCTATGAATCATTCAGTATCATCTTTAGGTTTAGCTGCAATTAATGTCAATGAACCACGCCACATTCGTAATTTGTTAGGGCAATTTGCGACGGGTGTTACGGTCATTACGACTACAGGACAAGATGGACGTAAAATTGGTATGACCGCAAATTCATTTTCATCTTTATCTTTAGAGCCGCCTTTAATTTTATGGAGTTTGTCTAAAACTGCACCGAGTTTACCCGATTTTGTTGCTGCACCACATTTTGCGATACATGTCTTAGGTCATCATCAGCATGAGGTTTCTGGGCATTTTGCGCGTGGTGCTGAAGATAAATTTGCCAATATTGATCATCAGATGTGTGATCTGGGTTTACCGATATTACAAGATAGTTTGGCTACTTTAGTTTGTCGAAATGTCAACCAATATGAAGGTGGAGATCATCTGATTTTTATTGGAGAAATTGAGCATTATCAGCAAAATGATGGTGATCCATTGGTTTTTCATGCTGGAAAATATCGTATAGCCGCACAGCATCCAAACTCATGATAATAAATGTTTAAAATGCCATAAAGGAGCTGATCAATCAGTTCCTTTTTTTATCTATAAAAAATAGAAAACTCAAATGATTAACGCAAAAATTTAACTTTAGTTTCTGATGGGCTATAGCCATAACGTTTTTTATATTCTTGGGAGAAACGTCCTAAATGCGTAAATCCCCATTTCAGTGCAACTTCAGTAATTGCTTGATTTCCTTGAATGAGTTCCTCATGAACTTGTTTAAAACGTAACTCTTTTAGATATTGCATAGGTGTCATATTGAGATACTTTTGAAAACCCAAAAATAAACTACGAACACTAATACCTGCGTGTTGTGCCAAGATTTCAATTGTTAAATTTTCATGTAAATGAGCATGAATATAGTCTTGAGTGCTTTTAATAAAATGCGGTGAAATCTGTCGTTGTTGGGTCTGCGATAATTGAGCTTGATAACTGTGTGTTTGACCATAGAGTAAAGCATTATAAATATTTGCTTCAAATTGTTGTAAAGCTAAAGGATGCTTCAATGGATGATGATCTGTATGAATTGCCTGTAAAAGTTGTTGGAAAAGTTGTAGAAAATATTGCCCACTGACCTGTGAAAAGTCGAGTTTTGGATCAAAAATAGGATGAGTTAAATTAAAATTTGCTAAATGTTGTTGGCAATGTAGCAATAAGCGATCTTTACTGATTTTTAAAATCATTTGTGGGGCGCGCGCTTTCCATTTCATTCTTAAAGGCATATCTGGAGATAAAAGCGCAGCAATTTGTGAATAGGAAATAAATTTTTGTTGTTGAAATTCAATTTCAGCATAACCTTCACAAGGAATTTGAATGAGATAAAAATCTGTTAAACAGTCGGGTTCAATATAAACGTCTAGACCATATTCCAAACGGCTCACTGATAAATGACCACAACGAATATGATGCATTGAAGAAAGCGTTGATGAAGACGAACAGGCTTTTAAACGATGAGGTTTAAGTACATGTGCGACATTGTGTTGAGTTTCAGCAAGATCTGAGTTTTTAAAAATAAGTGATTGTTGTGAAAACAAGGTATTCGAAAATGGCGATACAAATGCTGAATGTTCAGTCTGAGTAGGTGTAGACATAGCTGATTCCTTTAGCTAAGTACATTATTTTATTAAAATATAAAGATATAGCTCCTGCCAAAACCTCGATATTTTTGTACAAATGAATAGGGTAAAACATGAATAAATAAGAAGTTGACTGAATTAGTCAGAAAAATCAAGTGAATTTAGATAAAATAATCACATGAAGAAGTGCTATTGAATGGATAGCACTTCGAGTCATTATGATGTAGGTTTTGTCAGTCAAAACTTAGAGATCATAACTACTTTTTTTCCAAATACCCAAATCAATCATTTTTTGAATTTGTGGCTCAAGCACTTGCTCTTTATACGTTGCATGGTTGCTTTGTACACCATCAAGGTACAAATTTTTAGGATAAATATTGTTTTGATAAATTAATTGAGCACATTCAGAACGAATATCTTTCATCCAGTTTGACACTTGAGAATGCGTACGATGATAACGTAAAGCTTCAATGTCAATCACACCTGAAACATAAGTTGAGCCATTAGTATCACTTTGTTTTCCAATGATTCGACCTTTATAATCAATAACTTGTGATAATCCGCCGCCACAATCAATAGGTGCTAAAGTATTTTCATCTAAATACATTCCGCCAATATTCGGTGCAACAACATACATATTGTTTTCAAGAGCACGTGCGCGATTCGAAATTTCGAAAATATCATTTTGGGTAAAAGGTGTCGGTAGAGAAGCGCGATAAACCACTTCAGCACCATTCATGGCAAGCCCACGACCATTTTCAGGGAAGTTACCTTCCATTGCCATCATAATACCTAAGCGACCAATTTCAGTATCAACTACAGGCCAAAACGATTGTAAGTTATAACCGTATTTTTCTACCCAAGCATCAAATAAGTCATGAGGAGAAGCTGAACGTTCACAAGGCAGTAGAGCAGACATTTTGTGATGTTTTAGAATAATCTCACCTTGTGGATTAATAATAAAACCCACATTAAACATAATGCCTGACCAGTCTGGATCTTTGACTTTTGCTTGCGCCATAATAAAAACATTATGGCGTTTTGCGAGTTCACCTAAACGATCAGTTTCAGGACCCGGAATTTCCATCGCACCATCTGCAAGAAAATCTGCAATGGGTGTATCAAGTGCTTCATCGTTAAATCCTTGTAAAGCACCTTCAGGTAGTACTAATAGTCTTACAGGCAAATCTAGGGAACTTAACCATAATGCTCCTGCGGTCAGTTCCTCTAAATGAGAAATATTTTTCATAATGTCAGCACGACTTTTAATTCCCCAAATGGTTGGAACTAAACCAACAACTCCATAAGGTTTAACCATAATAAATATCCTTTTTAAAATAAAAGTGAAAAGACTGACAAAGCATTGTCATCAGCTTGCCTATTTAAGTTATCAGTATGCTGATAATATTTCAAATATTATCTGAGGAAAATCTAAAAAATGATCATCTGGCAGAAAAATGATGAAAATGAGAGAGCAAATAAAATTTGATATTTTAAAAAGCTAAAAAACCCCTGTCTTTTTCAAAAGATCAGGAGTTTTTAGGCAAATTTAAAAAAGTAAAACGATCATCACCTTAAAATGATGATGAGTTGACTATGATGACGGTGTTTCAATGTTTGGAATATAAGCAAGCCATTTACGTAAAGTTGCTATTTCTTGTTCAGAAAAGTCTTGCTCAAGTTTGTCTTCTAGCTGTTCAATGGCTTCGGTAGCATCCAACAAAACTTTTGAAGCATTTTCTGTGATTTCAATACATTGAACTTTTTTATTATGTGGATGGGCATTTTTGGTGACCAAATCCATTTTTTCCAATTTATTGATCATTAAGTTAACGGTTTGTGGTGTTAACGATGCATAACGAGCAATGTCTGCATTTGAACAACTTGGGTAAACAGAAACAATTTTTAAAATCGTAAATTGGGGCGGAGTAATGGCATATTCTAATAAGACTTTTTCCATTTTGAGATGGTAGGCATGAGCCGCTTGTCTGAGTAAAAAACCGAGATAACCCTGTTCAGGGCTAAACATATCTGTTGCTTGGTGAAATTGTTTTACCATAGTGCTAAAGTGCTTTCTCTTTAAAAATAATCATATAAAAATATAAAGCTATCTTAAATCATCTTTTTATAGACTTAGATAGGATTGTTGTAAGGCTTTCGCATCCGCTAAAGCATAATGAGGCTGTTCAGATAAAACCGCAGTTGTTCGTTGTTCTAGCCATAATTGCATGGTCAATGGTGGTGTGATCATACAACGACCCGCAGCTAAAATAAGACTACGGCTAAAAAGAGCAAGGTCTTCTGGCCAGTCTGCAATGATATTGATCTGTTCATATTGTAATAAATAATCATGTAAGCGCTGCTGAAAAACTGAATAAGAAACAGGGGCTTTTTGAGTAATAGGCAAAACATTTTGCTTGACCCATTCTACAGGTGTGGGGCATTCTAAAACTTCATAGAAAAATAGCCCGTGTTCGTCCACCAATGCCATGGAAATCAGTTCACCACCGAAACCATTAAACTCACAATCTAAAAATAAATTCATTTTTCTGCCTTATATTTTGAAAATTTAAATCAATATGTGAGTAAATACTCAAAAGGTATACTGATATGCTTCTAAGGTCATACAGTTTTATACACTAAAACCAGTATCATTATATATGGACATTGACCAAGGAATGGGATGCCATGCGAACAAAAGATGAAAAATCTTATAAACAATATTTTGAACAGAGTAAAGAAATTCAAGATTTACTCGAAAAAATCCATTTTGATACTGAGCATGGGCAAATTTGGTTCGATGAAAACCGTATGTTGCTGATGCATACCAGTATGATGGGATATTTACGCAAAGACTTATATGAAATGTTGGGTTGGGAGCGTACAAAACATTTTTTTATTCGTTGTGGCTATCAGTCAGGTATGCGTGATGCTGAAGTTACCTCTAAATTACGTCCAAATTTAAATGAAATAGAAGCTTTTATGGCAGGTCCACAAATGCACGGCATACGAGGCATGGTGCATGTGGAAGTCAATGAACTGAATTTAAGTCATGATTTAAAGCAATTTTATGCCGATTTTAACTGGAAAAACTCATTTGAAGCGGAGGTACATTTAAGTGAGTTTGGCATGGCTGAAGAGCCATCATGTTGGATGCTGTTAGGTTATGCTTGCGGCTATACAAGTTTTGTCATGGGGCAAACGATTATTTATCAAGAAACGCATTGTGTTGCTCAAGGAGATGAGTGCTGTCGAATTATTGGTAAGCCATTAGCAGAATGGGAAAATTCAGAGGAACTCATCCGCTTTATGTCACCCGATCCTGTATCAGATGAATTAATTGCTTTACAGGCTGAGCTGAATAAACTTAAGAAAAATATTTATACGGATGCAGAGTCTGATTACACCATGTTTAAAGCAGTAGGTGAATCAGCAGTCTACCGCAAGGTTTGTGATTTATTAAAAAAAGCAGCAGGAAGTAAAGTTGCAATTTTATTGCAAGGTGAAACAGGGGTTGGTAAAGAAGCTTTTGCACGTGGCGTACATGATGGCAGTCAGCGTCGAAATGAACCTTTTGTTGCTGTGAACTGTGCTTGTATTCCACCAGATTTAATTGAAGCTGAATTATTTGGTGTAGAAAAAGGAGCATTTACAGGTGCATCACAAACTCGAATGGGTAAATTTGAGCGTGCGCATGGCGGTACGATTTTCCTTGATGAAGTGATTGAACTCTCTCCTCGTGCGCAAGCTGCACTATTACGAATGTTACAAGAAGGTGAATTTGAACGTGTTGGTGATCAGCAAACCCGAAAAGTAGATGTCAGAATTGTGGCAGCTACGAATGAAGATCTAGAACAAGCTGTTAAGGATGGGCGTTTCCGAGCAGATTTATATTATCGTTTAAATATTTTTCCAGTGCGTATTCCTGCGCTACGGGAACGTCGTGAAGATATTCCTTTATTGGTCGAATATTTTATCAAGCGTTTTGAAAATTTATATGGCAAAACCTTAAAAGGCTTGTCTGATAAGGCTTATAGCTTTGTGATGAAATATGATTGGCCGGGAAATATTCGAGAATTAGAAAATTTACTGGAACGAGCAACACTCCTGACAGACCATCAACAAGACATTAAACTGAGTAGCTTATTTCCACAGCTTGATGAGCAGGAACACAAGCAAAAAACGGTTGTAAATCGTTTAGATGACTTGCTGGCAGATGGTTTTTCTCTGGATCAATATGAACAAGAAATTATTATGACCGCGATGAATAAGTGCAAACAAAATGTCTCAGAAGCTGCACGAGTATTAGGCATTAGCCGTGCAACTTTAGATTATCGTTTAAAGAAAATGGTATCTTAAAAGCGCATTTTAAAATAAAACTTTCATATAACATCAAGCAATGGTCTTTATAACACGCTGTTCCATTAAGTATTGCTGTGCAATAAATGGTGTTTCATGTTCTGCTGCTTGCAGTGCTGTCCACTGCCCATTGGCTGCAAGCTCCCAAGCCCGAACATTGTCTTTAAGATAGTTCAGTAATCCATCTTCAATGATTTGCTTACGCAGTTTAGGCGCTTCAATCGGGAAACAGGTTTCCACACGAGAAAATAAATTACGTCCCATCCAGTCAGCACTTGAACAATAAAGCTTCGCATCATCATTATTTTGAAAATAATACACACGAGTATGTTCTAAAAAACGTCCCACGATAGAGCGAACCGTAATATTGTCTGATAATCCTGCAACTTTTGGTCTTAGACAGCAAATAGAGCGAATAAGTAAGTCTACTTTTACACCTGCTTGTGAGGCTTTATATAAGGCAGCAATGAGTTTTGGTTCTGTTAGGGCATTGACTTTAATAATAATATGCGCTGAAAGACCTGCTTGAGCATGCTGAATTTCTTGATCAATTAAATTTAACAACTGTGCATGTAAAGTAAATGGCGCATGAAATAACTTTTGTGATTTTGCCATACGTCCCATGCCTGTAAGCTCTTGGAAAATTTTATGAACATCTTCACAAATATCTAAATCAGTCGTCATCAAGCCATAATCTGTATACATTTTGGCATTACCTGCATGATAATTTCCTGTGCCTAAATGTACATAGCGTTTCAATTTATCTGCTTCACGACGCACAATTAAAATCATTTTGGCATGCGTTTTATAGCCAACGATTCCATAAACGACAACAGCACCAGCTTCTTGTAAAATATTGGCGACGATGATATTTGACTCTTCATCGAAGCGAGCGCGTAATTCAATGATTGCAGTGACTTCTTTGCCATTTCTGGCTGCTTCTGCTAAAACTTGGACAATTTCCGAGTCTGGTCCGCTACGATACAACGTTTGTTTAATAGCGAGAACATTGGGATCTTTGGCTGCTTCTTTTAATAAACTAATGACAGGTGTAAAAGAGTCAAATGGATGATGCAATAAAACATCACGTTTACTTAAGACTTCAAATATTTGTGCGGTATTACGCACTACTTTAGGAATAACAGGTTGAAAAGGTTTAAAACGTAAGGCAGGAATATCAAAATTTGCCACGAGACGCGCTAAATTTACAGGACCATCGACTTGATACAAATGCATTGGGTCTAAATCGAACTGTTCCAGTAAATAATGGCTAATCGGTTTTGGGCAGTTTTTTGTCACCTCTAAACGTACTGCACGTCCAAAACGTCGAGAAGATAATTCATCTTTTAAGGCTACGGCTAAGTCATCTATATCTTCAGCAAGTGTTAAATCTGCATTACGAGTGACACGGAATTGATAGCAACCTGTTGCCACCATGCCCGGAAATAAATCACTGATATGTTGTTGAATAATCGCAGAAAGCAAAATGTAATGTTCTTCGCCATCAGTGAGTTCTGCTGGAAGTCTCACTAGTCGTGGTAGAGAGCGGGGAGCAGGGACAATCGCCAGTTCAATATGTCGTCCAAAAGCATCTTTGCCTTCAAGTGTCACGATAAAGTTCAGACTTTTATTGACTAATCGAGGAAAAGGATGCGCAGGGTCAAGACTAATCGGGGTAACTACAGGTTGAACTTGTTTGAAAAAGTAGTCTTTAATCCAATCTTTATGTTTTTCTAAAATATCTGCAAATTGAATATAACGTATGCCAAAATTTTGCAATTGTGGCAAAAGATCATCATTTAATATTTTATATTGTTCTTCTAGGGCTTGGTGAGCAAGTTCAGAAATCTGCTGAATAATAATTTCATTGGGAATACCATCAGGAGAGGTGGTAATGGTGTTCATATCTAATTGTTTAATTAGACCTGCTACACGGATTTCAAAAAATTCATCTAAGTTTCTTGAAAAGATAATCAAAAAGTTTAATCGCTCTAATAAAGGATGATTTTGATCGTTTGCTTGAGCGAGTACACGTTTGTGGAATTCTAAAAGAGAAATTTCACGATTAATATAAGTATCTGAACTGTGTTGAAAATTTTCTAAATCAGGCATGATCTTCGTCATTTTTAAAGGTCTGTGTAAGCTTGCATGGCATACTAAGATTTATATATGACAGTTATGTTACATTCTCCCCTGAATAAAAATTTATTTTTTTTCAAGGCTTAACAGAAGATCAAACTTGAGCATCATACAGACATATTCAAAGGAAAATATCTGTATGATTTTTTATCATTGTGCTGACTTAAAAACGATGATTTAACTGTAAACCAACGGTATGAGCCGTATTTTTATATTCAGCAGAATAGTTTGCGTTACTTTTTTCTTGATGAACACGTGCTGTATTTTCGAAAATATACATATAACCTGCATCAATTGAAGTATTTGCTGTTGCTTGATAGTTTGCGCCTAGGCTGACAATATTACGATTGCCTAACGGAAGACGTACTGTACGATGCTCAGTATCTACAGGGCTTTGGTCGTAGGCATAACCTGCACGAACTTTCCAATGCGGATTAACACGATATTCAGCCCCCACATTGAACATCCAATTATCTTTAAACTTTAACACTTCATCATGGTTGCCTGCCAGTTGAGCATCGACCATTTTTTTGATTTGATTGATTTCTTCAGGACTCAGTTTGCCAGAAGCAAGCATTTGCCCCAATAACCCAGCCAATTGTGCATTTTGTGCTAATAATAAATCGGCATTAAAACCTGTTTCTGGACTGAGTGTGCCTAAGCGACTCCAACGTGTCCAAGTCGCGCTACCTAGCAGGTTTAAGTTTGGTGTAACTTGATAAGAAACTGATAACTCAGCACTTTCAGGTGTTGTTACTTTTAAAGATGCATCTTGTGATGTCATATTTAAAGCATTTAATGGCGGTAATGCAGCAAGGTCAATCCCTTTTTGTGCCAACAACGCTGCTGCTTGTGGATTTGCCAACAAAGCCATTGGGTTTAGCCCTTTAAGATAAGCTGTATCTTTTAATTTATATTCAACTTTTGAATGATATGTTAAACCAACATGCGTTTTTTCAGTGGGATGTAATAATAGTCCGAGATTATAACCTCCTGCAAAATCCTCACCTTTTAAACCTGTACGGTCTGTTTGACCTGTTAAGCTTTGGTTAATTTCACCGTCCATACGGTTGATGGTCGCACCAAGACCTACAGAAATTTTAGGGTTAATTTCATAAGCAACAGTAGGTTGAATAGTCACCACTTTAACTTTGGTTTTATCGCCAAAAACAGAACCTTGGAAGTTGGTTTCATAATTACTCGAAATCCCAAAAGGAACGTAAATACCGAGACCTGCCGATAAACCATCAAGTAAATGATTGAGTGGAACAGAGGCATAGCTTGAACCTAAAATCACTTCAGGTACAAAGTCGCCATCATTGCTTCCTTGACTGGCTAAGCCTGAACCTTGTGTATTTTTTAGATCAGAATAGGCTTTTACAAAAGTAAGATTTTGGCTGATTTCAGCATGTTCTAATTGTGTAATCCCAGCAGGGTTGCCATAAAGAATAGAGGCATCTTGGACATTTGCCCCACGTCCTGCATAAGCTGAGCCCATTGCAGAAATACTTTGTTCATTTACAGCATAACCTTGCGCAAATGTTTGTGTTATAGAACCTACACTGATGAGCGAGATTGCAATAGTGATCAACTTAGGTTGCATACGCATGTATTTTTCATCCAAGACATTATCATTACAGAGGAGTAAAATCTAAAAAACAGATTAATTACTCTAAAATCAGCAGGCGTTGTAACATAATGAAATATATTGAACAATTCTCATAAAATAAGAAAATGTTGTTTTATTCTTCGATTTTTAGATAAATGAATACTGAATCAATAAGTTGTATTCCTTGAATAAAATCACATAAAAATAACCAAATGTTCGAAAAATAGTAGAGTAATTATTCTATTTTTATTGAAAGTGATATTTTTTAAAAAAACAAAGTCTGGAATTAATATCAATCTGTTAAATTAAATTTATATAACTTAGTCGCTTTTGCTTTTCTGCATAAATTGATTTAAACGTGGTGATGTTATCGTGAGGCGACATGGATGTCGCCGTTGAGCACAGGTACAGGGACTTACCTTGTGCTCAGCAAAGGATTTTTGTCACTTTTCATCCTTGAAAAGAGAGGTATTGACTACACAAAGCAATTTAAACTTTTCAAAGTATGTTGTGTCTGTGCAAACCCATAATTTATATTATCTAACTTTAATTAAATGGTATAAATTTTAAATTTAGTCAAAGTTATAAAAAGAAAGTAGATAAAATATTCAAAAATAAGGATTTCAATAAGATCAGGTGTATATTTGATAAACTGATTTTGACCAACCACATTTACATGTCTTCAATTTGGATTTTTTTTACTTTAATGGCTGCATTTATGCAGGCATGGCGTAATGCATTTCAAAAACAACTCAGCTTAACTGTTGATGTTTATGGCGTAACTTTAGCGCGATTTATTTTTGGTTTTCCATTTGCAATTTTATATGTATCTCTATTATCTCGGTATCAAATTGAATCAACACATGTTGTATTTACCCCAAGATATTGGCTGTATATTGTGATCGCAGGAACGAGCCAGATTGCAGCAACAGCTTTAATGGTACAGCTTTTTAAACAAAAAAATTATGCAATTGGCGTGGGATTAGCCAAAAGCGAAGCCATTTTAGCTGCCATGATTGCGGTGATGTTTTTAAGTGAACGGTTAACATTTTTGGGTTGGATTGGAGTTGCTTTAGGCGGTGTCGCTGTTTTTTTATTGAGTCAGGGCAGTCAAAAACAACCACTTTCTTTACAAACTTTGTTGATTGGAATAGGAAGTGGATTATGTTTCGCCATTACTTCATTGTTGGTGCGTGAGGCAAGTTTAGAGCTGACAAATTTATCTTATATGTACCGTGCTGCATGGGTTTTGTTGAGTATTATTACTTTTCAATGTTTAACAATGCTGTTTGTTTTAGCAGTTTGTCGCCCTAAAACTTTATTGGCAATGTGGCAGCAAAAAGGGCTAACTTTTAAAGTGAGTGTATGCAGCTTTTTGGCTTCTTTGGGTTGGTTTACGGCAATGAGTATGCAATCTGTTGCAATTGTAAAAACGCTAGGTCAAATTGAAATTTTATTTAGTTTATTGATTTCATTATTTTTCTTTAAAGAAAAATTAGCAAGAACAGAGCATTTAGGACTGATTTTGGTGGTGATTGCAGCAATTTTAGTCATCTGGGCTTGATTTTATGAATGGTAAATAGCCTAAGTGTTATATGTAATGGTAATTTAAAATTTATTTCTTAAATCACCATTGAACATAAATTTTTTAAATCTTGGAAATGACCACTTTCAAACCTGTGGGAATATTATGCATAAATTCAATTTGATAAGCGTGTTTATTTAACAATACACTGACTAAAGAAAGACCTAAACCATGCCCAGTATTTTGTGCCGATTTTCGCCAAAAACGTTTGGTTAATAAGTTTAATTCTACATCATTTAAACCTACACCTTGATCTTGAATAATCAAAGTTTCGTATTGCATAAAAATCTGAATGACTGTGTTTGAATGTGCATGTAAATAAGCATTTTCAATTAAATTTTTCAATACCATATAAATAGTTGAAGCGGGAAGTTGTAGAGATGTCAAACTTTCCCAGTCAATTTGAAGAAGTTGCGTTTGTGCAGCAGGGTGATGTGCTAACTCTGTGATCACCTGTTGTAAAATACGACCAATAGCACTATGTTCTAAATGTTGTTGTGTGTGTAATTCTGTTTTGCTCAATAATAATAATTGCTCTAACAATTGTTGATAACGCTGAATACTAGACTCTGCTTGCTCAAGGTTTTGAGTCAGTTTATCTGCTTTGAGATGGGGCTGTTTGAGCATGAGCAAACTTAGTTGTACATTGGTTTTAATGGCAGTGAGCGGACTGCGCAACTCATGTGCAGCAAAGGCACTAAAACTTTTTTCATTTTCTAAACTGTGATGTAAGTTTTGAATTAATGCAATTAAGCTTTCAACAAAAGGTTGAATTTCATGAGGAATATTTTGTGTTTCTAAACTACGTAAATAAGTCGTTGCATCTGATAAATGTTGTTTTTTTTCAGTAATATGTTGAGCAATCTGATCAAGCGGTTCAAATTCAATTTTGATGATCCACAAAATCAAAAACACGCATAAAATAAGTGTAAAAATCAATGGTATGAGCACTGATTTTAAAATTTGTGTGAGTAATGAAGCACGTAATTCTAGTTTTTCAGCAGAAACAACCTGTATTTGCCCCTTTTTTAAGGTATAGCTGCGCCATTCAACGCCGTGATATTGCCACGTGCTAAAGCCTGTATTTTGTGTACTCAGATTTTCAGGAGCATCTTGTGTTCGAGCAATCACTTTTTGATGGCTTGAAATTTGCGAACTAAAAAATGAGACTTCACAGGCAATTAGATTTTGTGCTGCTGTTTCAGCATTGACCGATTCCAACATATTCGGTAAATCTTCTACAGGTAAATGTTGGATTAAGCGCGCGACCATATGTGCTGATGCTGAAAGACGTTCATCAAGTGTGTGTTGTAAACGTTTTTGTAGATCATAATACAACCAAAAAAACACCATTGACCAAAGTAAAATAAAAACGATCAATAATGTTGAGACTAAACGCCATTTTAGACTATAACTTTTCATAGCTGATGAGCAGCAATTTTTAAAATATAACCCACACCACGAACCGTTTGAATCAAGTCAGGGTGTGTTTTATGGCGTAAATGATGAATATGGACATTGATGGCATTACTTTCGATACTATCTTGAAAACCATAAGTTTTATCAATTAATTGGTCGGTTTTTAAGACCTGATTCGGATATAACATAAATGTTTCGAGTAGGCTGTATTCTCGGCGTGACAGACTCAGTGCTTGCTGTTGATAATAAGCTTGTTGTGTTTCCTGATGAATTTCTAAATCACCTATAGATAAAATATTAGAAGAATAACCACGATGACGACGTGAAAGTGAGTGGATTCTTGCAATTAATTCTTCTAAATCAAAAGGTTTAGTCAGATAGTCATCTGCACCTGCATTTAAGGCTTCTACACATTGTTGTGTTTGATTACGTGCAGTCAGTACCAAGACAGGAACATGAAGTTGATCTTTACGCCAACTTGATAATAACTCCAGACCATCTTGATCAGGTAAGCCTAAATCTAATAAACATAAATCTACGGCACTTTGACGAATAAAATAATCCGCAGCTTGGGCAGTACTCACATGTTCAATTGAAATATTTAAATAATCCAAGGCGGCAACGATACTTTGTGCAATATAGGGATCATCTTCAACCAAGACTACAAACATGAATATTCCTCTCATAAAGTATATATTTTACAAAGAAAAACAAGTCTTAATGTTCTCTTAACTTTATTTCTACGATAATGCCATACATCAGATTATTTAGATGAGTTGATATGTTCATCAAAACCTTGACAGGTATGGTACTGAGCTTAGCCTCAGTTTCATTATTTGCAAATGAAGATTTTTTAGCGCCTGATCAAGCTTTCAAATTTCAGGCGAGTTCTATTTCTACACAAAAAGCTGAACTGAATTGGCAAATTGCTCCACATTATTATTTATATCATGAGCAATTTAAAGTCAGTGTGGGGCAAAAACCCGTCGCTTTAAAACTGCCCAAAGGTGAAGAAAAAGATGATCCAACCTTTGGTAAAACCAATGTGCATTATCACCAAGTCACAGCACAGATTGCCGTACAACCCAACAGCAAGTATCAGGTGGAGTGGCAAGGTTGCTCAGCAGATGGTTTATGCTATCCATTACAAAGTACAACGATTGAAACGGATGCTACAGGTTTATTGCCTCAGCAAAATTTTGCAAAAAAATTAGTAACAGCGGCTGAACCGACACTGACCGAAGAAAAAAATCAACTTACACAAAATAAAGACGTTGAAAATAGCCTAAATACAGAAAAGCAGATAAAAACCATACCAGAGGTTGACAATAAAACGACTGAAAAGCCAATAGATTCAACACATGAGTTGGGTAATGCAAGCACAGCACAAGCTTTAGAGCTTATACCTGAAGAGCAGCCCAAAACCACATCTGCACAAACTGCAACCACAACACAGCTCCAACCTGAATGGAACAATGACCAATTTTTCTTAGCTTTACTTTCACAACAAAATATTTTTTTTAATATTCTAGTTTTTATTGGTTTGGGTATTTTATTGGCATTTTTGCCTTGCTCTTTACCACTCATTCCAATTTTATCTGGCATTTTAATTCAGCATAGTAAAGGTTATCGAGCTGCAGCAATCGCTACGACGTTTGTACTTTGTATGGCATTGGTCTATGGCTTGATGGGCGTTGTTGTTTCACAGCTTGGTTTTGGTTTACAGCGTTGGTTCCAAAACCCAATTTTTATTGGCGTTTTTGCCTTATTGTTTGTGGTTTTTGCACTCAATTTATTTGGTTTATATCAATTATCATTACCACAAGGCTTGATGCAGCGTTTAGACCGTCTTCAGCAACGTCAAAAAGGTGGAACTTTAGTGGGTGCAGGCATGATGGGTGCGATTTCAGCACTCATTGTTGGACCATGTATGAGTGCGCCATTGGCAGGAGCATTGTTATATGTTTCTCACCTTGATCAGCCTTTGCTTAGTGGGTTTTATCTATTTTTATTGGGTATCGGCATCGGTTTACCTTTATTTATCGCCAGTGTTTTTGGTGCAAAATATCTACCTAAACCCGGTTTATGGATGGACAGACTGAAGTTTGGCTTTGGCTTTGTGATGTTAGCAATGGCGATTTATTTTGCACGCCCATTATTGCCATTAACTGCTTATTCAGTAGCATTTGTGATTTTATTTTTAGCAGCGCTTATTTATTTATTGAATATTTTACGCCATATTAAAAAATTTTCTTATAAAATCATTGTGTTAATATTGGTTGCTGTCATGGCTGTAGCAACAATTTGGCAAATGAATCAAGTTTATCAAAATATCAATGCAACAGAAAATACAACTTTACATTCATGGATTAAAGTCACCACCAAACAAGAGCTGACTCAGGCTTTGGCGCAAAATAGTCAGAAAAATGTAGTGATTGATGTTTATGCAGACTGGTGTGTCGCATGTCAACCCATTGAGCGTGAAGTTCTTCCTCGTGCTGATGTACAAGATGCGTTAACTGATGTTGTACGGATTAAATTAGATTTAACTCAATCAAATGCATCACAAAGTGAGTTGTTAAAAGAGTGGCAAATATTGGGTCCACCTACCATGATTTTCCTCAATGCACAGCACCAAGAAGTGCGTGATTTGCGTTTGACAGGAACATTTAAAGCCGCAGAATTACAACAACAACTTAAAACTTTGACTGAGGGCACAAAATGATGCTCTCCGCTGAGGCCATACATGTGGGACCATTTATGCTTCCTTTTGCTTTGGCTCTGGTCATTTTGGGTTTGATAATTGTTTATGGTGCTGGAAAAGTGTTGCAAAAAAAGCAGCAATGGTCGGCTGAAACTTGGCAAATTTTTTCTGATTCTTTATGGACAACATTGTGGGTGGGTTTGATCACAGCACGATTGGTTTTTGTGCTGTTAAATCTAGATGTGTATTTAGCATCTCCCATCGACATGTTTAAGGTTCAAGATAAAGGCTTTCATTTATATGGTGGTGTATGTGCAGGTGTGGCGTGGTTTTTATGGAAAAATCGTGCATTTAAAATTGAAAATAAAATTATTTTCGTCACCATTTTTAGCTTACTCTGTGCTGTAAGTTTGGGCTTAAAACAGTGGCAAAAGCCACACAGTTTTTATCCTAAAATGCAATTTTCTAGCCTTGAACAGCAACAAATTCCGTTAAAACAATTTGTAGGTAAGCCGACCGTTGTGAATCTCTGGGCGAGTTGGTGCCCACTATGTCATCGTGAGATGCCTGTTTTGGCACAAGCGCAAACTCAATTTAAAAATGTCAATTTTGTCATGCTGAATCAAGGTGAAAATGTGGTGACAATTCAGCAATATTTAAATAAACATCACTTTTCTTTTCAATATGTTTTGATGGATTCCAAAGGGCAACTTGCCAAAGAAATGAAGATGTTTGGTTTGCCTAGTACACTATTTTTTAACTCACAAGGACAATTGATTGATCGACATATGGGCGAACTGAGTCCTGCCATGCTGCAACAGTATTTAAAGAAAATTTCGAATTCTGATCATTTAAAATAGGTGGAAATTATGCAAAATATTCGTTATTTATCACAAAAAATTGCTTTAACTTTATGTGTATTTGGTAGTGCAAGTACAAGTTTTGCACTCACGCCATTGCAACAACAAATTGCAAATGAAGGCTTTGAATTTGTGAAGGAAATTCCTGCACCTGCAAATATGACAGGTTGGGCAGGGCATAGAGACCAATATCCTGCGACAGTGTTCATTTCAAATGATCAAAAATATTATATCGTGGGAGATTTATATAATGCCAAAGGAGAAAATCTATCCGTTGAAGCATTAGAAAAGCATGTCAAAGGCGCTGTTTTAGATGATGTATGGCAGTCATTGGAAAAATCAACGTATATTCAAGATGGTAAAAAAGATGCACCACGTGTTGTTTATGTTTTTTCTGACCCGAATTGCCCTTATTGTCATCAGTTTTGGCAAAAGGCACGTCCTTGGGTAAATTCAGGAAAAGTTCAATTACGTCACATTCAAGTGGCTGTGATCCGCAAAGAAAGTCGTGGGCAAGTGGCAACTTTATTAACATCGAAAAATCCTGAGCAAGTTTTTAGCCAACTTAATTTAAAATCAGGTGATCAATCCTTAAAACCAATGCAAAATATTCCTGCTGAAATTGCCAAAAAAATTGATGCTAATCAAGAACTCATGGATAAATATGGTTTCTTTGCAACGCCTGCGGTGATTTGGAAAGACAGTAAAGGGGAGTTTAAGTCTGCTCAAGGGATGCCGAAAGACTTAAAAGAAGTGTTTGAACAGTGATTTTAAAATCGTCACTTTTTGCAAGTATGTGAAATATAAGACCCTGAATTTAGGGTCTTATGCGAGTTGTTTAAAAATAAAAAATTAGTCCATCAATAAATGTTGATATTCATCTGCTTGCGCTCTTAGAAAATCCCAGACCAATTTAATGCGTGGTTCATGTTGTAAATCGACTAAAGTCAACATCCAAAAAGTATGTACAAAGCGCACTTCGTCATGCAAAACTTGTTCAAGTTCAGGCTGATCATTGGCTAAAAATTTGGGCAATATTGCCAATCCTGCGCCTGCATTGACAGCAATTTGCTGTGCCAAAATGCTACTGCTTCTAAAGTTGGCAGTGAGCTGTAACGGTAGCCGTTCTAAACAATATAATTCTGGGCTGTAGACCAAATCATCAATATAATTAACAAAGCGATGCTGCTTTAAATCTTCAAGTTTATGAATGGGTTGGGTTTGTGAGAGATAGTCTTTACTGCCATAAATTTTTAAACAATAGTCGGTCAAACGGGTGATGATATAAGGTCCAGATTTAGGGCGATCAATCGAAATAACAATATCAGCTTCACGATGTGAGAGCTTAATCATTTTTGGTACAGGGATTAAATCAATGGTGAGTAAAGGATATTTTTTGGACAATTCTGCCAATAATTTAGCTAAAAATGCAGTGCCAAAACCTTCAGGTGTGCCAATACGCACACGACCTTGTAAAGGTTGATGTGGTTTTTCGATTTGTAAAAAAGCGTGTTCCATTTGTTCTACACGTGGCACAAGTGCTAAACCTTCTATAGTCAGTTCATAACCTGTTGCTTCACGTTTAAATAATGGCGTTCCTAAAGCCAGCTCCAAAGCCTGTATTCTTCGAGAAACAGTACTATGTTCAACACCAATCATGCGTGCTGCATTGGTCAGTGTTTTTGCACGTGCCAAGACTAAAAAATACTGTAAATGATCCCAATCCACTTTCATTGTTGCTGTTCTTCCATGTGCATTTTTGCACAGCAATCGTGCGTGAATTTCTATTGGTCGTCAAATTTTTCTTTGTTAGTCTCAAATGAAACAGCAATACAGAAAATAGACTGAGTTAAGTTTCAAGTTATTTTCAAACAATGAAACAACTTTCAAAAGACGAAACAACAAAAAATAGTACCTATGGAGAGGTTATGAACAGCATCACAAATATTCAGTCAACGACGGCTAAATTATTAATTAACGGACAGTTTGTAGAATCACAAACTTCGGATTGGCAAGACATTGTTAACCCTGCAACACAGGAAGTGTTAGGTCGTGTGCCGATGGCAACACTGGATGAAGTTGATGCTGCCATTGCTGCTGCTCAAGAGGCTTTTAAAACATGGCGTTTAACACCAATACAAGCACGTATGCGTATCATGTTGAAGTTACAGGACTTGATCCGTGACAACATGAAAGACATTGCAAAAGTATTAACGGCTGAACAAGGCAAAACCTTGGCAGATGCTGAAGGCGATATCCAACGTGGTTTAGAAGTCGTTGAGCATGCGTGTTCAATTGGTACGTTGCAAATGGGTGAATATGTCGAAGGTGTCGCACGTGGTGTAGACACGTATACGTTGCAGCAACCGCTTGGCGTGTGTGCAGGTATTACACCATTTAATTTTCCTGCGATGATTCCTTTGTGGATGTTCCCAATGGCGATTGTCTGCGGAAATACTTTTGTGTTGAAACCCTCTGAACAAGATCCATTATCGACCATGATGTTGGTTGAACTTGCTGTACAAGCGGGTGTACCTGCAGGTGTATTAAACGTTGTACACGGTGGTAAAGAAGTGGTTGATCGTTTATGTACCCATCAAGATATTAAAGCGATTTCTTTTGTCGGTTCAACGGCTGTCGGAACGCATGTATATAACCTTGCAGGACAGCATGGTAAACGTGTTCAGTCGATGATGGGTGCAAAAAACCATGTCGTGGTCATGCCTGATGCCAATAAAGAACAAACTTTAAATGCACTTGTCGGGGCGGCATTTGGTGCGGCAGGTCAACGTTGTATGGCGCTTTCTGTTGCAGTGATGGTCGGTGAAAGTAAAAACTGGGTAGATGAACTGGTCGAAAAAGCCAAAACTTTAAAAGTCAATGCAGGACATGAGCCGAATACCGACATTGGTCCAGTGATTTCTCCTCGTGCCAAAGCTCGTGTGATGGACTTAATCAATAGCGGTGTAGAGCAAGGTGCAGAGTTGTTACTTGATGGTCGTGATGTGCAGGTTGTGGGCTATGAAAATGGCAACTTTGTTGGTGCGACTATTTTCAATGATGTCAAAACAGATATGCGCATTTATAAAGAAGAAATCTTTGGTCCTGTGCTTGCCATTATCAATGTAGACACTTTAGATGAAGCAATCGAACTGATTAATGCCAATCCATTTGGTAATGGTGTGGGCTTATTTACCCAAAGTGGAGCAATTGCACGTACATTCCAAAACGAAATTGATATCGGTCAAGTCGGTATTAACATTCCAATTCCTGTACCTGTACCATTTTTTAGCTTCACAGGTTCGCGTGGTTCAAAACTTGGCGACTTAGGTCCTTATGGTAAGCAAGCGGTACAGTTCTATACCCAAACCAAAACCATTACTAGCCGTTGGTTTGAAGATACTCAAGAAAAAGGTGAAGTCAACACCACCATTAGCCTACGTTAAAACCTGCGTGTAAATACACAAAATTTAGGAGTTCAAGGATGAATATTGCTTTTATTGGTTTAGGGAATATGGGCGGTAAAATGGCTCAAAACCTCCTCAAAGCAGGTTTAACAGTGTACGGTTTTGACCTCAGTGAAGTGGCAATTCAGCACTTCACTGAAGCAGGTGGGATTGTGTGTGACAGTCCTCAGACTGCGGCACAACATGCTGATGTGGTGATCAGCATGTTACCTGCGGCAAAACATGTAAAAGAGGTCTATTTGGGTGAAAATGGTGTGTTGTCAGCACTTAAAGCAGGTAGCTTATGTATTGATAGCAGTACCATTGATCCACAAACGATCAAAGATATCGCAACCGTAGGTGCTGAAAAAGGCATAAAAATCTGTGATGCGCCTGTATCAGGCGGTACGATTGGTGCGCAAGCAGGTACATTGACCTTTATGGTCGGTAGCGATGATGCGGTATTTGAACAAGCGAAGACTGTTTTGCAACACATGGGTAAAAACATTGTGCATTGCGGTGATGTTGGTGCAGGGCAAATTGCTAAAATTTGTAATAATTTGATTTTAGGCATTTCAATGGCTGCGGTTGCTGAAGGAATGGCATTGGGTGCAAAACTCGGTATTGACCCACAAGCGCTTGCAGGCGTAGTCAACAGTTCAAGTGGTCGCTGTTGGAGTTCAGAAGTGTGTAATCCTTGGGCTGGTATTTCAGCCAATGCACCCGCAGGTCGTGGTTATACGGATGGTTTTGCCACGCAACTCATGCTGAAAGATTTAGGTCTAGCCATCGAAGCGGCAGGGCAAGTCAAACAACCGATTTTATTGGGCGGTTTGGTGCAACAAATGTATCAACAGTTGTGTTTGCAAGGTAATGCGCACTTAGATTTTTCAAGCATTATTCAGCAATATTTACCACCACAAGCTTAATAGTTGCATGCCAAAGGATGGCATAACGATAAATATTCACTCATGTCATGAATAAGAACAAATCTAGACGGAGCTTAAACGATGTTGAATTATCAAGATGTAGCGGCAGCATTTGATTTAAATCAAGCTGCTAAAGAAATGCTTTCGGGTTCATTAGATCAAGTTAATGCTTGCTATGAATGCTGTGACCGTCATGCAGAAGCCGATGCTCATAAAATTGCGTTATATTGGCAAGGAAAAGATGGACGCAAAGAACAATATACCTTTAGTCAACTAAAAACATGGTCAAGCCAATTTGCAAACTTTTTAAAATCGCAAGGTGTGCAAAAAGGTGATCGAGTTTCAGGTTTATTACCCCGAACACCTGAACTTTTAGTGGTGATTTTAGGGGCTTGGCGCATTGGGGCAGTGTATCAACCGTTATTTACCGCTTTTGGACCGAAGGCGATTGAGCATCGTGTGCAGTTAGCACAAAGTAAATTGGTGATTTCTGATGTAGGCAACCGTAGCAAATTGGATGAAATTGCCCATTGCCCACAAATCGTGACAGTTGCGGATCGTGACGGTCATGGTGTTGAACAAGGTGATTTAAACTTTTGGGATATGGTCAATGCGCAGTCTGATCAATGTGAATTGGTCATGCAAACGATCCAAGACCCATTTTTGCTGATGTTTACCTCAGGTACCACAGGTCCTGCAAAACCGCTAGAAGTACCATTAAAAGCTTTAATCGCTTTTGGCAACTATATGAAAGATGCCATTGGTTTAAAAGCAGATGATTCATTTTGGAATATTGCTGACCCTGGTTGGGCGTATGGTTTGTACTATGGCATCACAGGACCATTATTGTTAGGTCATGCAACTTTATTCTACGAAGGTGGTTTTAGTATCGACAGTTTGTGTCAGATTGTTGATGATTATCAAGTGACCAATTTGGCAGGTGCACCAACAGCCTACCGTATGATGATGGCGGCTGATCCTCAGCAAATGGCAAAACTCAAAGGTAAATTTCGTGTGGTGAGTAGCGCAGGTGAGCCATTAAATCCAGAAGTGTTTAGATGGTTTAAGCAAGTTCTAGATGCTCCTATTTTTGACCACTATGGGCAAACTGAAACAGGTATGGTGGTCTGTAATCATCATGCACTCAGTCATGATGTTCGAGCAGGTGTCGCAGGCTATGCAAGTCCGGGGTATCGGGTGGCGGTTGTAGATGAGCAAGGCAATGAACTACCAACAGATACGGCGGGAATCCTTGCAGTTGATATCGAACAATCCCCGATGATGTGGTTTGGTGGCTATAAAGAAAGCCGTAAATCACCATTTTTAAAGCATTATTATTTAACTGGCGATACCGCAGAATTACATGCAGATGGCAGTATGAGTTTTGTTGGACGTAGTGACGATGTCATTACAACGTCAGGCTATCGTATCGGTCCTTTTGATGTAGAAAGTGCTTTGCTTGAGCATGATGCGGTAATTGAAGCTGCTGTAGTGGGTGTGCCTGATCCTGAGCGAACTGAAATAGTGAAAGCTTTCGTGATTTTGGCAGACGGCAAAACAGCATGTGATGAACTCGCAGAGCAACTTGGACAATTTGTCAAAAAACGCTTATCTGCACATGCTTATCCGCGTCAAGTTGAGTTTGTTTTGGAGCTACCTAAAACCCCAAGCGGTAAAATTCAGCGCTTTTTATTACGCAATCAAGAGATTGCCAAACAAGCCGCAAAGCAAGCAGGTTAATGAATATAAGACTTTCATCGAGTATTCAGCATAAAAAATAATGTGTTAAAACTTGATGAAAGTTAAGGAATTTTTGTAAAGGAAAACAAGATGCAATTTACCGAAGAACAATTGTTAATTCAGGATATGGCGAGAAATTTCGCACAAGAGCAAATTAAGCCAAATGCAGCAGATTGGGATCGTCATGGTACATTCCCGAAAAATGCATTGTCACAAATGGGACAATTGGGCTTTTTAGGTATGTTGATCTCGGATGAATGGGGTGGCTCAGCAACTGGAAATTTAGCCTATGTTTTAGCGCTAGAAGAAATTGCCGCAGCAGATGGCGCAACCTCAACCATTATGAGCGTACACAATTCAGTTGGTTGTGTGCCGATTGCTAAGTTTGGTACAGATGAGCAAAAAGAAAAATACTTAAAACCTTTGGCACAAGGTGAAATGATCGGTGCTTTTGCCTTGACTGAACCACATACTGGATCAGATGCGGCTGCGATTAAAACTCGTGCTGTCAAAGATGGTGAGTATTGGATCATTAATGGTGCAAAACAGTTTATTACCTCAGGTCATAACGCGGGTGTGATTATTGTTTTTGCTGTGACAGATCCAAGTGCAGGAAAAAAAGGCATTAGTGCTTTTATCGTTCCGCGTGAAACAGCAGGTTATGAAGTCATTCGTACTGAAGAAAAATTGGGCTTACATGCATCTGATACTTGTCAAATTGCGCTGACTGATGTACGCATTCATGAAAGTTTGATGTTAGGCAAAGAAGGTGAAGGTTTAAAAATCGCCTTGTCAAATCTTGAAGGTGGACGTATCGGGATTGCAGCGCAAGCGGTAGGTTTGGCACGTGCCGCACTTGAAGAAGCAACGCAATACGCCAAAGACCGTATTACTTTTGGAAAACCTATTTTTGAGCATCAAGCTGTTGCATTTCGCTTAGCCAGTATGGCAACGGAAATCGAAGCAGCACGTCAGCTGGTACATCATGCAGCGCGCTTAAAAGAAGCAGGACAGCCATGTCTAAATGAAGCTTCGATGGCAAAGTTATTTTCTTCGGAAATGGTTGAACGTGTTTGCTCCGCAGCTTTGCAAATTCATGGTGGATATGGCTATCTCAAGGATTTTCCAATCGAGCGAATTTACCGTGATGCACGTATTTGTCAGATTTATGAAGGTACAAGCGACATTCAACGTTTAGTGATTGCACGTAGTTTATGATTTTAATCTGTTTAACGGTGTCTTATGTCAAAGGTTCTAATTGAGTAATTAGCCTTCGGCTCGACCTACTTTTCTTTCGGGAAAAGTAGGCAAAACCATTGTCATTCGCAAAACTCGGCATAAATTAGCAAATCGTTTATTTATCGCAGAAACATTAATTTTTTAATGAAGTCTTGCCTCAAACAATTGCGAATGACCTAGTCGCGTATCAAAATATTTGAATATTCTAAAGTTTAGTCTTAAAAAATCAAGGAATGAAAAATGCAGTTCGAAACGATTTTATTAGAAAAGAAAAATGGTGTAGGTTTAATCACGTTAAACCGTCCAAAAGCACTCAATGCGTTAAATACTGAACTGATCCGTGAAGTCAATTTAGCATTGGATGATTTAGAACAAGATCGTGAAATTGGATGTATCGTACTTGCAGGTTCAGAAAAAGCTTTTGCTGCGGGTGCAGATATTAAAGAAATGGCGAATCTCACATTCCCTAATATTTATTTTGATGATTTCTTTAATTTGGCTGATCGCATTGCACAACGTCGTAAGCCATTGATTGCTGCGGTGAGTGGCTATGCCTTAGGTGGTGGCTGTGAATTGGCATTGATGTGTGATTTTATTTACTGCGCAGATAATGCCAAGTTTGCCTTACCTGAAGTAACCTTAGGCGTTATTCCTGGAATTGGGGGGACACAACGTTTGACACTTGCTATTGGCAAAGCGAAAACTATGGAAATGTGCTTAACCGCACGTCAAATGGGTGCAGTAGAAGCAGAGCAAAGTGGTTTAGTGGCGCGTGTTTTTGCGAAAGAAGAATTATTGCAAGAAACTTTGCAAGCGGCTGAAAAAATTGCTGAAAAATCACTTGTAGCCACGATGATGATCAAAGAATCCATTAACCGCGCTTTTGAAGTCAGTTTGGCTGAAGGTTTACGTTTCGAACGCCGTACTTTCCATTCTATTTTCGCTACACTTGACCAAAAAGAAGGCATGCAAGCCTTTGTTGAAAAACGTCAAGCGCAGTTTAAAAATCAATAAGAGAATGCTGACATGAATACAGAAAATCACTTAATTATCGAACAACAAAGTGCATTGGGCATGATCACTTTGGATCGTGTACCGAGTTTAAATGCTTTATCTTTAGAGATGATCAATAGCATTCGCAGCCAAGTCGAAAACTGGCAAAATGAAGACAGCATCCAAGCGATTTTAATCAAGTCGAATAGTCCTAAAGCCTTTTGTGCAGGTGGTGATATTCGCTATCTTTATGATAGTTATAAAAATGGTACTGAAGACCATAAAGGTTATTTTAGTGCCGAATATGACATGCTAAATAGCATTCGAGCATCTAAAAAGCCTGTTGTCGTTTTACTTGATGGCTATGTTTTGGGTGGTGGTTTTGGTTTGGCTCAAGCATGTCATATTATTGTCAGCAGTGAAAAATCACGTTTTGCTATGCCTGAAACTGCAATTGGTTTTTTCCCTGATGTGGCTGCAACACACTTTTTATCTCGTTTAGATGATATAGGTGTTTATTTGGCAACGACGGGTGATCAAATCAGCAGTAGTGATGCTTTATATTTAGATTTGATTGATTACCATGTGCCAAGCGAGCAACTTGAAGCTTTACAACAGGCTTTGGTTCAAGCTGAACATTTAACGAAAGAAAGTATTGGTCAAATTATTGCGAAGTTTATTACCCATCCAACAGAGAGCGAATTAAGTTTATTGGCTGAAAATATTCGTAAGCATTTTGGTTTTGAAAGTCTAGCAGAAATTGAAAATAGTCTAGAAAATGAAAGTGATACAGAATATCAAGCATGGGCAAATAAAGTCCTAAGCACTTTGCAGCAACGTTCCTTAATTGCTAAACAAGCGAGTTTAAAGCTGCAACATCTTGGACGGAGTTTGTCTCTACAGCAGTGTATGCAAATCGAGCGTGATTTACAGGATATTTGGTTCGAACATGGCGACATCGTGGAAGGCGTTCGTGCTTTGATCGTCGATAAAGACAAACAGCCGAAATGGCAACAAAGTAATCCGACACTGGATAAAATTTTAGCTGAGTTGGGTTAATGTCTGTAAAACCGAGTTGATCTAACTCGGTTTTTTATTTTAAAAGTTATTTAAAATTTTTCTTGAAAGATGGAACAATAATCTGAATCCTGAGGACAAGCAATATGTGCTTTTCCACCTAAAATAAAAGGTTTATTGATTTTCCCATGTCCAAAATAAGGATAATAATACACAGAAATTTGACTTTTTTCGGCAAATTTTCGGATCACTTCTTTGTAAATTAAACGTTCACCATCATTGGTTTTACTAGGATAAAACTGCCCAAACACGATGGCTTTAGGGTGAAAATCTTTCTTAAATAAAATTTGATGTAATAAACGGTCAAGTTGTTTATAGGTTACGCTAATATCTTCAAGTAAAAGAATTTGATCTTGCCAACGACGTTCATATTTGGTTGAAAATAACGTTTGCACGAGCGTTAAATTTCCTCCTGTTAATATGCCCTGATCAAAGTGGTTTTTTGCTGCCTGATTTAACGGTAAAAGTCCTTGATAATGCACACCATTTTGTAAGGTCGAAAAAATTTCATTGACCACATCATTTTGATTTTCATCAGTATCATTTATATTTTTGCTGAATGCTGTCGTTTCAGTCGGAGGGACAAGAGGTGCATTGATAATTTTGCCTGTTGCGGCGGTGGTTCCATGAATACTTTTCCAACCCAATTCGTGATTAACAAAATAATGAATGGCTGTTACATCACTAAAGCCAATGAGAACTTTCGGTGTGCTTTTTTTGATCTGGTTAATTTCTGCATGTAATTCAGGTAATAAATTTAAAGCGCCTGAACCACCACGTACAAACCAAAGATATTTCACGTGATCATTTTTTAAAGCAGCAATGAGATTTTTAGCGCGTTCATGGTCAGTATTTACATAACCAAAGTCTGAAAGCTGTTGTTTTAAATATTGTGTATTTACACTAAAGCCTTTATTTTCAAAAGCCTGAACAATTTTTGGGATATAAGTTTCATCATAAGCAGAGGAGCTTGAAATCAGATAAATAGTTTCTTTAGCAGCATGAGCAAGAGAAAAATAGAATGAAATTGACAATATTAATAATAATTTCAAACTTTTCATCATGACTAAAAAACTCAATTTTTAAAATAAAACGAAGATTGTATGCAAATTATTGACGTCTAAGGTATTAAATTTGCATAAACTAAACAATTTCATTTACTTGAGTATATGTCTTTAAAATTTAAACCACTTTAAAAGTGTTTAATTGACACGTAACCATGTTTGCGAACGTCCTAATGCTGAAACCCCAATAAAACCACGACCTTTGAGAATTTGACCATTTTCTGAAAGATGTGCATTAAATTTATAGGTTTTTCCTGTTTGTGGGTCGGTAATACTTCCTCCTGTATATTTATGATGACTTGTACTTTTTAAATTTGAGATAATATTTACACCAATAAGTGGTTGATTTTGATATTTTCCAAGACATTTTGTACAGCTTTGGGCTTGTGTGGGATCAAAAACTTTTTGGATTGAAGCCGATAAAGTACCATTATTATTTTCTTTAAACTTGACAATGGACATGGTTTTTTGGGTTTTATCATCAATCGTTTTCCATGATGTATCAGCCAATGGGTCACGGGCGTAGCTCTGCATACACAGCATAAAAAGAGCAATAGAGCCTAAAATTTTCTGCATATTTACCTCTAAAATGTTGGAATAAGACTAAAGTACAATATTTTAATGAGTGAATATCAATATTTCATATTTTTATGAAAGTTTTGTATGGATCAATGATGTGCTGTGTTGTTTTTATTGATTTTAAATGTTGATTTTTTTAATTATTTTTAATTCATAATGATTTTAAAAGATTTTTTAAGTTTATGTTTTATAGGTTTTATATTCAATATTTTTGTGTGTGTAAAATATGCCCATGATTGGTTTTAAAATAGACATTCTGTTATTTGAAATTTTATATTGATTAATTTAAATAAATAATTACTAAAATAAAAAATGTATGAATAAAAACATAGATTTAATTTATTTATCATTTATGTCAGTTGTAGAGGCTATAAATATGCAATGCTGTACGAAAGAATATTTTTTTAAAGTTTAATTTAAGTTATTATTCTCTTGAGAGTAAATATAAGAGAAATGATTTACTCAATTGCTGAAAGTCAAGGGAATGCACGCATGGAGCTTAGACATTTAAAATATTTTGTTGCTGTTGTAGAGGAACAAAGTTTTACTAAGGCGGCAGAAAAGCTATTTATTGCTCAACCTCCTTTAAGTCGTCAAATCCAAAATTTAGAAAGTGAACTTGGAGTTCAACTTTTTGAAAGAGGTAGTCGTCCTTTGGTGACCACTGAAGCAGGTGGTTTTTTTTATAATCACGCACTTCAGTTATTAAGTCAGGCTGAAGAATTAAAATCGATGACCAAAAAAATAGGCGTGATTGATCGAACCATTACTTTAAGTTTTGTCGGATCATTATTATTTGGTTATTTATCTAAAGTTATTTTTTTATTTAAACAAAGAAATGCTCATTTAAAAATAGAATTAGTCGAATTATCTTCTATGGATCAAATTCAGGCGTTAAAAATGAAACGTATTGATATTGGTTTTGGTCGAGTGGATATTTCAGACCCAGAAGTTAAAAGAACAAAATTAAGAGATGAACGATTAGTTCTTGCAGTTCATGCAGGTCATCCTTTGGCATTACAAGAGGGTGTATTTTTAAAAGAATTGGTGAAAGAGGAATTATTATTTTATCCTAAAAATGATCAACCTAATTTTTCACATCATATTCAAGCATTATTTGCTGAACAAAATTTAAAACCTGAAAAAGTACGTTATGTACGTGAGTTAGCATTAGCATGTGGTTTTGCCGCAGCAGGAGATGGAATGGTTATTGTACCTGCAAGCGCACAAAACATTCATTTGACTAACTTGAAGTTTGTACCTATTTTGGATCAAAGTGCGATCAGTAATGTTATGGTTTCTATCCGTAATACAGGATGTACAGAGGATATTCAGTCTTTCTTTGATTGTGTTTATCAAGTTTATGATTTAGAAGGTGTTTCTTATCATAAGTATGAGTTTTAAAGGCTAAAATACAATTTTAAAGGTTGGAAAATAAGTGAAGTGTTTAAGCGTCATGATATTGGAAAATTATACTTTTTTGGTATAACTTTATGTCATAAAATCTATTAACTTTTATTATATTTTCAGCTTTAATAAAGTAGACTATTTTTATCAGGAATTTTATTTTAAATTATAAGTTATTCGCCAAAATGATGTGGAAATTGTTCATATTAAAAGGAAATTTTAAAACGGACAATTTTGGAATAAAACACCTCAGCGAGGTACAAGGAAGATGCAATCATTTAGCCAACACTCAGATTTAAAACATAATACAAAACAAGCTGATTTTGCTCAAAATTTGATGTCGAGTATTTGTGGTGATCATCGTTTAGAAACCACATATCGTGATACTTTAGATTTTCAGTATGACGGCTTACGTTTACCCAAAAAACATATGACCATTGGCTGTATTCAATATGGTGCAAATGTTGCTATCAATATTTCGCAGCTTAAAGCCTATAGTATTAGTTTACCTTTGCATGGTAAACAATCATTAAATATTCGAGGTGAACATTATCAGTCTGACCAAAGCAGTGGTTTAATTGTTTCAAATAATGATTTTCAAGATTTATTTATTGATAAAGACTGTAAAAAATTACAAGTGGTCATTCCCGAAAAAAGTATGCAATTGGTGTTATCGGATTTACTGAACCAACCCATCCGCGACAGTATTGTTTTTAATCCAACGATGAATTTAGCATTAGATCAAATGATTGCTGCTTGGTGGTCAAATATTCAAAATTTTATGTTGGTTAAGGCACAATATACAGGTTTTTATGGTTTACAAATGTTTTCTGAAGATTATGAAAATTTCTTGATTAAGGCATTATTACTTTCCCAAGAAAATAATTTTTCCGCAGCTTTACGAGAGGGTTCATGTCAAGATATTCCATTATTTATTAGAAATGTAAAACAATTTATGATGGATCATGCACATGAAATGATTACTGTAGAAATGATTTTACACGTTGCTGGCGTCTCAAAAAGTAAACTTTATGAACAATTTCAATATTATTATGGCATGAGCCCTTTGGCTTTTTTAAAAAAATATCGTTTACAGAAAGTTTATAAAACTTTAAGTAGCCGTAAGCAGCAAGAGATTTCAATTTCAAAAGTGGCTTATGATTGGGGGTTTAGTCATTTAAGTCGTTTTTCACAAGAATATCGGGAAGAATTTGGTGAAAATCCAAGTGAGACCAAAGCCAAATTTCAATAATTTTGATATTTAATTTTACATAGAAAAATAAATTAAGCGCCTAAGATTCAGTCATAGGCGCTTAATATTTAAGCCAATTCTTGCGATTTAATCTGCTGTTTGCTTTTTGATTTTTCAACCATAACTTTTAGACTTAAAGCGATAAAAGAAATGAGTGTTGGAATGGCTAAAACATAGAAAATTCCACTTAAACTCAATTCAAATGTAAAAATCAATGAGCCAAAAAATGCCCCTAAAATTGCGCCAACTCGTCCAATACCATGCATCCAAGACACACCAACTGCACGACAAGTAGAAGGGTAGAACATTGCTGAAAGTGGCAGTAAAGAAGACTGTGCACCCGCAAGTAAAGCTCCAATCATAAAAATACTAATGCCAAAAAGTAAAATATTTGAGCTAACAAAACCCGTTAAAATAAACAATAAAAAGGCAATAAAATATGAATACTTAATGACATTGGTTGGGTTAGTTCTATCCATATAATAACCCATGACTGTCGCACCGATCACGCCACCAAATGGGAAAATTGCTGCAATTAAGCTAAATTGTTGTGTCGTAAAACCTGCAGTTTTAAGAATGGTCGGCATCCAACTGGTTAACAGATAGAACACCAATAAACTCATAAAGCAGCAAAGCCATAGCATACTTGAGCCCCAGAGATATTTCCCTAAAACTTGTTTTACAGGGCTTTCATCGCTCAGGTTATTTTCTGTTGTCGCAAGTTTAAATTGTACATTTTCAGAAAATGCCTGACCTTGTATTTTTTCTAAAATATGGCGTGCTTGCTGATGCTGATTTTTCTTCACTAAATATTGAGTAGACTCGGGTAGTTTTAGCATTAAAATTACCGCTAAAAGTACAGGAATAACACCACCAATAATGATAACTTTTGCCCAACCTAAATTTTCTAAAAGAAAAGCTGAAAGCACACCACCACAAGAAATACCCAACATAAAACCGCAGCCTGCAAGACCTGTTAAAAAGGCTTTACGTTTGTTCGGCATATATTCAGAGACGATAGTACTAATGTTTGGCATTGCTGCGCCTAAACCAATACCTGTAATAAAGCGATAAATCGTTAAATCTTGAGTAGATGTTGCGAAACCACATAGAACAGTAAAAATAGCAAAAATTAATGTGGTCGTTACAATGACTTTTTTACGTCCAAATTTATCCGCAAGTGGACCTGAAACAATTGCGCCGATGGACATCCCGACCAATGCTGCACTGAGTACAGGCGCAAGTTGTGGTTTAGTAATTCCCCAGTCGTCAAGTAAAGAGGGTGCAACAAAGCCAATGATTCCTGTGTCTAATCCATCACAGAAAAAGACTAAAAAACCAAGTAAAAAGACCAGCCATTGTAATGGTGAAAGTTTGTCACGATCTATGACACGATTAATATCGATTGTTTGCATAATTATTCCCTTAATGATTGAAAATCGATTGTGTTACCTTGCAAGAGTGTCTGTTAAATATTTTTAACCCTTTAAAATGATTGTATTTAATCCAAATTATTCATTTATTTTTTAGCAAGTTGTGTGATGGTTGAAAATATTTTTAGTGAACTTTCCATTGATTTTTCTAGGAAAGTATAGGGTTGGTACCGATGACACAATTAAAAAATAATGAGTGTTGAAATCAGGGTTTAGGATTTAACACACAAGGCTTTCGAGAAAATAAGCATTGAAAATGTACATGTTATTTATCTTGTGAAATGTCGCTTTTCATTGCAAATACTTGTCCGTATTGCTCAAATTGTTCAATACATTTTAGAAATATTTTCTTTTAAACCTTGTGTTATGTTTGGTTTATGCCTTAACCGTATTACTTGATAAGAACTTTTCACTGTAAATTTTAAAATTACTCAATGATTCAGTATCTAACCAAGTTTTGACGGCTTCAATCATGGGCGGTGGACCACATAAATACATATCAAATGCTTGTTCTGCAAGTTGAGATTTATT
Organism: Acinetobacter sp. R933-2; assembly: GCF_030325485.1. Taxonomy (NCBI): domain Bacteria; kingdom Pseudomonadati; phylum Pseudomonadota; class Gammaproteobacteria; order Moraxellales; family Moraxellaceae; genus Acinetobacter; species Acinetobacter sp. R933-2. Next base: position 18,847 of record NZ_JACAIJ010000015.1, on the reverse strand, counting down.
TAAATGTTCATGAATAAATCCAGTTTTTCCAGACCATGTTTCTGTTGCTTGGGTCACGATTGGATGATAACTAAAGTTGTTTATTTTATGAGAATAGTCATGTAAACGTTGCTGTTCACATAAATCTACTTCTTTATTTACCCCATAAAAAAGTTCAATTTTAGGCGGGTTTTTTTGTTCAGCGAGATGATCTAACATACCTAAAAATGCGGAAAGACCCGTCCCACCTGCAATAAACACCAAAGGCTTTTCAACTTCACGTAAATAGAAACTGCCCAATGGTGCTTCCATGACAATACTTTGACCAACTTGACAGCGTTCACGTAAATAATTACTCATGACACCGTCAGGCAATAAGCGAATTAAAAATTGCAGTTGGTTCGTGGCATTAGGACGATTTGCAAATGAATATGAACGCCACTCATCTGTATCAGGAATTTGTAAACGTGCGTATTGACCTGCTAAATATTGCAATTGCTCAGAATAATGACTGGCATCAACATGTAAAATAGCGGTCGTTTCTGAAACTAACTCAACATGTTTGACGATGGTGTTAATTTTTAAGGTATCGCCTGTATTACAAATACTTGAATCATGATCGAAGAAAAAAGCAGCATCCGATTGTACTCGTGTTTGGCAAGCTAACATTTTACGTTCAGCTAAATCACGTGGACTGAGTGCTTCTTCATCGACATATTCTTGCTCATAAATGCCTGTTTCACATTGCCCTTGACAGGTTCCACAAACACCTTCACGGCAGTCTAAAGGCAAGTTTATGCCCTGACGAATTGCTGCATCAAGCAACAATTCATCATTATTTACTGCGATAAAAAAGGTTTTACCATCTGCAAAATTCAGCGCCACAGAATGTCCCATTTTAGACTCCTTAAACGTGATAGAAGTCTAAAACTGAATCAATTTTGTCATTCAGTAAGATCGTATGCTGTTTACGAATACGGAAACTGTTTTCTGTTTTACGTAAAGTATAGGTCGCATGACCATAGAAGCAGCCCTCTAAGCCTTGGCGGTTATAAAGCGTTTGCCAAACGACTTTTGCTTCAACTAAACCATCTGCAAGTTCTTTGACACGAACATTACTAATAAAATGTGCTGTACGTGGTAAAGGTGTTGCTGAAGCAGCTTTTCCTGTTTCAATACGAAACACGCGATCTTCTAAGCCTGTGCGGTCTTCATAGTAAATATAAGACATGCCTTGATTTGGGTCAGTGACATAATGATGATCATCAATCCATTGTGGAATATGATAAACGCTATCTTCATCATACAGTTCTAAATATTCATTCCATTGAAAATTATCACAATATTCTGACTTTTGGTTTAAAAATTGAGTCACTGCAAACGTTAATTCCATGTTCATGATTAAACCTCCGCTGTTTCATTTTGGAATGTAATATCGTGCATTTTCAGTGCGTCTTTCTTTAAACCATTAAGGAGTAATTGTCTCCAATGTCCGTGTTGGTTGACATATAAACCTTCATGGGTAATTTCACGCCCTGTGATGACAGGTTGAATACCTAAAATTTCTGCATTTTTACTAGAACCATAATTCCAGTTATGATGACCACGTGAAATGTCACTCCAACGCTCTAAACGTGCTTGGAAGCCTTTTTGTTGTTCTCTAAATTCAACCAAATCGTCTGGTGTACCTAAGCCTGATACATTAAAGAAATCTTCAAACTGGCGAATACGGTTGCGACGTGCTTGTGCAGACTCGCCCTTGACTCCGATACATTGGCTAATCACTTCAGTTTTATTCCAAGCCACAGGACGCACAATACGTAATTGTGAACTGATTTGATCCATAAAGAACAGGCTTGGATATAAATTTAAGTTACGTAAACGGTGCATTGCCCATTTCGCACGATCTTCACCAAACTTTTCAACCAATTGTGGCATGACAACGTCATAACCTGGACGGACTGTTGGGTTAGGCATATCACTAAATAATACGCTGTGACCATTTTTAAAGCTAAACCAACCATCATCAGTGTCGCCATCACCTGCGCCAAGTTTACTGTAGTCCAAGGTATCTAAATCCTGACCATTGGCTGCATTAACTTGTTGGCGATGTTGCACAGTAGAAACATAATTATAATGAACTGTACTTACATGGTAGCCATCTAAACCATTTTCATCTTGTAACTTCCAGTTCCCTGCAAATGTATAGGCTGATTTTCCTTGTAGAACTTCCAGCTCACCTGTAGGAGATTGGTCAACCATTAAGTCTAAAAATACTTTTGCATCACCTAGAAAATCTTCTAGTGTATCTGTTGCTTGTGTATCTAAACTCACAAAAACGAAACCACGATAGCTTGCAATACGTCCTTGTTTTAAACCACGTGCAGATTTATCAAAGTCTTCACAATATTCGCTTGGACCTTTCACTTTGAGTAAACGACCATCCGATTTATAACACCATGCATGGAATGGGCAAGTGAATGTTGATTTATTACCTTTTGCAACACGCGTCAATGTTGCACCACGATGTTGGCAAGCATTAACAAGGGCGTGTAATTGTCCATTGCCATCACGGTTAATAATCATCGGTTGACGACCAATTTGCACCGTTAAAAAGTCGTTATTATTTGCAATTTCGCTTTCATGACAAGCATAGATCCATACTTTTTCAAAGATATGTTCCATTTCCAAGTCAAATAATTCTGCTTCGGTAAACATTTCACGTGCAATACGATATACACCATCTTCAGGACGGAAATCTAAACAATTATTGATAAAGTCTTGCCACTCGGCTGTGCTACGTGTTTCCATTCTGCTTTTCTCCATATTTAAACATCTCTAAGGTGATTGAAACCCGAAAGAGAAATTCGCTCTATCCACTTTTTCCGTTTCTTTATCCTATAAGTGCATTTTGTTTTAAAATTGAAAAAAATAACGTGATTGGAAAATCGCAATAAGATGCTGCTGCAATCTAAATGTGAAAAAATGCTGCTTGATATCTAAAAATATATTTAGAAATAAAATGATGAACTTGAAAGAAGAAAGGCAAAACAATGATCGTACAACGTATTAGTAAATATTCATTACATGTTTATTTTGACGCAGCAGACGTTCAAAATTTGAGTGCATTGCTCCATCAAAAGCTTTTATCTATCCAAATTCAATATTTAAAACAAGACAAAATAACGAGTAAAATTTTAAGTTGTGTTATAGATGAAAATGAACTGCTGCAAATTGAAAGCAGTAAAATTGTGTTTCAGATCGATGGTGATACTCAGCAATATATGTTGTATTTATTAAGCGAGTTTATGGCAACAGGAGATTTTCCAGTCAATGAGTGTTGCGAGTTAGCCATAGCGAAATTGAAATATAATGTGCAAATTTATTTTCTCAATATCGCGAATTTTTCCAAAAATATCAAAAATCCTTGTGAAATTTAGGCAAAATCATGAGGAATGACAGACAAACATTATCAAGTGTATAAAATCTCTTTATAATGCAGCTATTCTTTTAGGAGTAAGTTATTTAAGTTTAAGATTTAAATAAATTTACTTCTGTTCTCTTTAAAGTCAATTCTTTTCATCGACTTGTTTTAATATTTTTCAAATTTATGTGCTGATTTATACACATAAAATTTAGGTGCTTACATGGAAATCAAAGTCAATTATCTCGACAATCTTCGCCAAGAAGCCAAGTTTGATGACTTTACGGTGATTGCAGATCAACCGATTCGTTACAAAGGCGATGGCTCTGCACCAGGACCGTTTGATTATTTCCTTGCATCTTCGGCTTTATGTGCAGCATATTTTGTAAAAGTCTATTGTGCGGCACGTGACATTCCCACCGACAATATTCGCCTGTCACAAAATAATATTGTTGACCCTGAAAACCGTTATAAGCAAATTTTTAAAATTCAGGTTGAATTACCTGCGGATATTTCAGACAAAGACCGTCAGGGTATTTTACGTTCCATTGACCGTTGTACCGTCAAAAAAGTGATCCAGACGGGTCCAGAGTTTGTGATTGAAGAAGTGGAAAGCATTGATGCAGATGCTCAAGCTTTGCTGATGCCAGACCTCGCCAAAGAAAGCACCACATTTATTGCGGGTAAAGACTTACCTTTAGAAGAAACCATTGCCAATATGTCGGGAATTCTGGCGGGTTTGGGCATGAAAATTGAGATTTCTTCATGGCGCAATATTGTCCCGAATGTATGGTCTTTGCATATTCGTGATGCACAATCGCCAATGTGTTTTACCAATGGTAAAGGCTCAAGCAAAGAAAGTGCTTTGGCATCAGCTTTGGGCGAGTTTATTGAGCGTTTAAACTGTAATTTCTTTTATAACGATCAGTTTTGGGGTGAAGAAATTGCCAATGCTGCATTTGTGCATTATCCAGATGAAAAATGGTTTCAACCACAAGCCAATGGGGCTTTGCCAACTGAAATTTTAGATGATTATACCCGTGAAATTTATGACCCTGAAAATGAGTTATTAGGTACACATTTGTATGACACCAACTCAGGCAATAAAGCACGTGGCATTTGTTCATTGCCATTTGTACGTCAGTCGGATGGTGAAACGGTGTATTTCCCATCCAATTTAATTGAAAATCTTTATCTTTCCAATGGGATGAGTGCAGGCAATACCTTAGCTGAAGCACAAGTACAATGTTTGTCTGAGATTTTTGAACGCGCCGTGAAACGTGACATTATTCAGGGTGAAATTGCCTTGCCTGATGTACCTGATGAGGTTTTGGCGAAATATCCAAAAATTGTTGCAGGTATTCAAGGATTGGAAGAACAAGGTTTCCCTGTATTAGTTAAAGATGCCTCGCTCGGTGGGCAATTCCCAGTCATGTGTGTGACGTTGATGAATCCACGTACAGGTGGGGTTTTTGCCTCGTTTGGTGCGCATCCTAAACTGGAAGTGGCACTTGAGCGCAGTTTAACTGAGTTGTTACAAGGGCGTAGTTTTGAAGGGTTAAATGATCTACCAAAACCGACATTTAGCAGCAATGCAGTGACTGAGCCGAATAACTATGTTGAGCATTTTATTGACTCAAGTGGTGTGGTGTCGTGGAAATTCTTTAGCGCACAGTCAGATTATGACTTTGTCGAGTGGGACTTTACAGGCAATGGTGATAATGCTGCAGAAGCTGAAACATTATTTGCGATTCTCGAAGACATGGGCAAAGACGTTTATATGGCGGTTTATCAGCATTTAGGTGCAACGGCATGTCGTATTTTAGTGCCTGATTATTCTGAAATTTACTTAGTAGAAGACTTGATTTGGGACAATACCAATAAAGCTTTAGATTTCCGTGAAGACATCTTAAATATTCATCGTTTAGATGAAGAACAACTCGAAGCATTGGTTGAGCGCTTAGAGGAAGTTGAAGTCGATGACTATACGGATATCGTGACGTTGATCGGGATTGAATTCGATGATAATACAGTATGGGGGCAACTCACTGTTCTAGAGCTTAAATTGCTGATTTATATTGCACTGCAAGCATTTGAAGAAGCAAAAGAATTGGTTGAACAATTCCTGCAATACAACACCAACACAGTAGAACGTGGTTTGTTCTATCAGTGTATGAATGTGGTCCTTGAAGTTGAACTGGACGATGAGCTTGATTTAAATGATTATGAGCATAATTTCCGCCGTATGTTTGGTGATGAACGAATGGATGCAGTGATTGGTTCAATGGATGGCAGCATTCGTTTCTACGGTTTGACTGAAACCAATATGCAACTTGAAGGTTTGGATCGTCATTTGCGCTTGATTGACAGTTATAAAAAGTTACATGCAGCACGTGCAAAATTTGTCAGTGCATGAATCTAAATCAATCATCTAAATAATAGTATGAAGAACGATAAAAGCGTGGTGTAGTGCCACGCTTTTATTTTGTAGAATCGTAGTCGCTACGGGTTTAGATATTTTTCATTGAGTTGTTCATTTGCATCAATAATATGTGCATTCAGTTGGGTCATAATACGAATCAAATGTTCTTTATCTTCCGTAGATAAAATATCAAAAATAACCTTTTCACGATCCATTGCCACTTTAAATACTTCATCATGTAGATGCGCTCCTTGTATTGTCAGGCAAATTTTTGTTGCTCTTGCATCTCGTTTATCTTCTTTAATTTCAACATATTCTTGGGTTTTAAGTTTAGCAATTGCACGACTTACAGCACCTTTATCTAAGCCAATCACTTGACTGATCCGACGAGCAGAGATATTAGGTTCAACCGCTAGCATTGACAAAATACGCCATTCGATAATATTGATTTGAAAGAGCTGAGCATAAATTTGTGAAGAACCAAGAGACATTTTATTTGAAAAAAAAGTAATCAATGCAGGTATATAGCGTTCAAGCTCTAAAGTTGATTGTGTTTTCATTTCATCTTAAAAATTAGTTTTTCATCATCATAGCATAGATGATTGTGTAAATATGGTTGTTTTAGCAACTATAAAGTTGACTTTGCAACTATATTGCTTTAATTTTAAACTAAATCACAAGGATTTAAATATCATTGCTGGTGAGCATTAAAGTATTATGAAAATTGAATTTCATAATATAAGGTATTGAAAAATAAGGATATGAAAATGAATAATAAGCTAAAAATTGATCTGGTAGAGGAAAGCCAACAAAACTCTTTTCCTAAAAATCAATGGTTTGTGGTGGCACTGTCTAAGGAGTTGAAAGATGACTTTATTGCAAGAAAAGTACTCAATATTCCAATGATTTTATTTCGAGATCCTCAAGGAAAAGTTACAGCTTTAGAGGATCGTTGTTGTCACCGTGGTATGCCACTTTCAAGTGGTCATTTAGAAAATGGGCAAATACGTTGCGGTTATCATGGCTTACTTTATAATGCAACAGGGCAGTGTGTTGAAGTTCCCGGACAAGATAAAGTACCTAATAAAGCAAAAGTAAAACATTATCATGTTGTTGAAAAACAAGGCTTAATTTGGCTTTGGTATAGTTTTGAATATGAAACTCCCAATAGTGAAGTTCCAGACTATCCTTATCATGAACATGAAGACTATCTCTACGATGGTGATGTTTATCACTATGATGCACCTTATCAACTTATTCATGATAATTTGATGGATTTAAGTCATTTAGCCTATGTGCATTTAAAAACCATTGGTGGCAATGCTAAGATTCACATGAATGCTGAAATGAAAGTGACACAAGGGGACAATCAAGTGGTGGTCAAACGCCATATGCTTGCTTCAGATCCACCGCCAACATATAGCATGGCATATCCATTCCAAGCTAAAGTTGATCGGTGGCAAGAAATTGATTTTCGCGTTTCTCATATTCGTATTTGGACTGGTGCGATTGATACAGGCACAGATAGCCTAGATAATCCTGAACGTAATGGTTTTAATATGCGAGGTTTCCACGCAATTACACCTGAAACAGAAAATACTTGTCATTATTTTTGGACAATGTCAACCAACCCACAGCATGATCGTGAGCGTATCGCCAAGGTTGTGATCGAACAAACACGCCTTACTTTTGATGAAGATAAAGTCGTGATCGAAGCGCAATTTAAAAACTTAAAGCAATTTGAACACAAGGAAATGGTGGGTATTCATATTGATGTTGGCTTAGTCCGTGCTCGACGTATTATTGCAGATTTGATTTGATGTGTTTAAGCCTTTCTTTGTTGATGATGTTCTTCTGAGAAAGGCATGGATTATTTTGTTAAATATTTCTGTAAAACCACAAAAAGCCTTATAATCTGTAAGAATTAAATTTTAAATTTATCTTTATTTATGTCGCAATATCTCGATATTTCGCTCCAACAAGATCAGCCGAATCTTTCTGCAACACAGAAAAAGTTTAATCAATTGTTAAAAAAGCTTGATCAACAAAAAAACTTACTGGCTGAATGGCAACATGCTCAACAAGATATTCAGCACCAAGCGGCTAAAGAATTACTGCCAGCTTATGCACAATTACATCAATTATATTTTCAACAGCTTGAAATGTTGTGGCAGCATAAATTAAAAAATAAACTGACCAAAAGATACAAAGAAATACTCGATGATAGAATCGCTCATATTTCAGCGCAACTTATGCGAGTGAATACACTGACTGAGTTACAATGTGACGAGGTAAGTAGAATATTTCATTATTTTCAGCCTGATAGCAGTGCTTCAACAGAAAACAACTCTAATACAGATGTTCCTGAATTTGCTGAGGAAATGATCATAAATCTACAAAAAGAAATGATCAAAAAAATGGTATGTCAAGAAATGAGTGTTGATGTAACAGTGGTTGATTTTGACTTTGATGTAGAAGATATAGACGGTTTAGTTGCGAAAATTAATGAGAAAATAGAACAAGAATTTTTACAAAGCTTAGATGAAGCAGAAAAAATTTCTATTGAAAAACAAATGCAACGTGAACGTGCAAAAGAACAAAAAAAACTGGAAAAACAAGAGTATGCCAAAAAAATGGCAAACCAATCTTTAAAATCAATTTACTCAAAAATTGCAGCAGCGATACACCCAGATCGTGAATTAGATGAAGTAAAAAAAGTTGAAAAAACTGAAATTTTTCAGATGACCAACCAAGCATATGAAAAGAAAGATTTATTTACTTTATTAAAGTTACAACAATATATTGACAAGGATGTATCTACAGCACAAAAATCTTATGCAGATGAACAGCTTAAATTTTATAATACTGCACTTGAAACACAAATTGAAGAATTAGATATTGAGATCAAAGAGATTATTGATAGTTTTGATTGGGGAAATCATATTGCATTATTTTCATCGCGCAAAATTAAAACTAAAGATTTATATAAAAAATACAAAACAGATCTGAAAAATGTGCAAGAAAGTATTCAACATTCAGAGTTTATTGTAAAACATCTTCAAGATCCTACGAATTTAAAATCTTTGTTGCTTGATGCTTATTTCTAATTTTTCTGATGAAATACAATGATTGAACCAAGCTGATTATTTGCGGAAATGACTCGGTGGAGCACCTAGCAGTTTTTTAAACATGGCTGTAAATGCACTACTACTTTGGTAGCCGAGTTTTCCTGCAATTTGTGATATTGAAAGATGCTCCGATAAATATCCCAAAGCCAACACGACATGCATGCGTTGCAGCCAGTGCCGAAAATTCAATCCCATTTCTTTTTGAAATAGTCGAATTAAAGTACGTGAACTGGTACCAATTTGATCTGCCCATGCATCCAGATCTTTTTGACTGTCGGGATGATCAATCAATTCTGAACAGATCTGGATCAAACGTGGGTCGCGTGACCATGGAATGTCTAAAGAAAAATTATGAGACTGTTGAATCTCATTGAAAATAAGCAGTTGCAGGGCTTGATCTAGAGCCTGACGTTGGTCATTGTTGGATTGATTTGTCAGATCATCATCAGTTTTAGGGTGATTTAAACGTAAAACTAATTCACGTAATAAATTACTCATACGAACCAAAAAACAGTGCTGACCCAAGGCCTGTGCTGCAGTTTCTTCAACCATAGCTGAGTTTAGACAAACTTGCCCATAAGATAAAACACTATGTTCATAATAAGCAGGAATCCATAACGCACAGTGCGGTGGAATAATCCAAATGTGATCTGATGTATAGACACGGATATGACCTTCAACAGCATATAACAGTTGACCACGACAATGAAAATGCTGAGGAATAATACTGCCATGTTCACGTGATGATGACATTGAGGTCACTAAAGCAGCAGATTTCCTAGTAGAATGTGTCATAATTCAACTCAATTGTCACTTAAACGATGATTGTTGGAATATAAGCTTTGATATGACGAATTATAATGCATCTTCCTACCTCTGATCTAGGATATATATGATGCCGAATCCTCAATCTAGTGAAATTGGCACTACAACTGTTTCAAATCAACCGACTCAAATGGTCACATCGATGATTGCCGCAGTGGCGATTGCACATTTACTTAACGATTTGATTCAGGCGGTACTTCCTGCAATTTATCCTATGCTGAAAGTCAATTTCCAACTCAGTTTTACCCAGATTGGTCTGATTTCATTGGTCTATCAAGTGACAGCATCATTGTTACAACCTTGGATTGGATTATATACAGACAAACATCCTAAACCCTATTTATTACCAATGGGGATGGGTGTGACTTTGATCGGGATTGCAGGTTTGGCATTTTCAGCAAATTTTGGCATGTTATTGCTTTCATCTGCACTGATTGGCGTCGGTTCTTCAACTTTTCATCCTGAAGCGTCACGTGTGGCACGAATGGCATCGGGTGGTAAATTTGGTACAGCACAATCTGCGTTTCAGGTGGGCGGAAATTCAGGTTCAGCGATTGGTCCATTATTGGCAGCAGCGATTATTATCCCCAATGGTCAGGCGGCAACAGCATGGTTTATGTTATTTGCATTATTGGCGATTTGGGTGCTGTATCAAGTCAGTCGATGGACGATTAAACATAAAAAAAGCACTGTTAATACAGCTTCTCAGGCAATTCAGAACAAATTGCATGGCAAGACTTTGTATCGGGCTTTGGGGTTGATTGCGATTTTGATGTTGGCAAAATTTACTTATATTGTCAGTCTAAGCAATTATTACACCTTCTATTTAATGGAAAAGTTTGATCTTTCTTTAAAAACAGCACAATTTTATTTATTTGGCTTTTTGGCTGCTGTCGCTTTGGGAACCTTTGTTGGAGGACCGATAGGCGATAAAATTGGACGTAAAGCGGTCATCATTATTTCCTTTGTCGGTATGGCACCTTTTGCGCTGATTTTGCCTCATGCAGATCTGACTTGGACATTGATTTTATCTGTGATTTCAGGCTTGGTGATGTCTTCTGCTTTTTCAGCCATGGTGGTTTATGCACAGGAAGCGGTGCCAGGGCGTGTTGGCATGATTGCAGGCATGATGTTTGGTTTAATGTTTGGCATCAGTGGGATTGCGGCAGCAGCCTTAGGTTATCTTGCAGACCATCAAGGGATTCAATGGGTATTTATGCTGTGTTCATTCTTACCTTTATTAGGAATTGGTTCATTATTTTTACCTAATACAAAAAAGTAAGATCACTGTTAAATAATAAATAGCCTAAGCATGAATATAAATCATGACCTTTTTTATATTCATGCTTATTTTTTAATATAATTTTTAAATATCATCTCAAATTCAATTGTATCATCATGATTTATATTAAAAATGCTAGACGTAAATGAGATAATTAAACGCATTTATTTTATAAATAAAAATTTAAATACTGGTAAATCCTCCATCAATCGTAATACATGCACCTGACATAAACTGAGCTTCATCCGATGCTAAAAATATCGCTAAGTCAGCAACTTCATTGACTTCACCAAAACGATCTAAAGGAATTTTGTCTGTAGGGCGAGTTTTTAACATCTCAGCAGTCATAGGCGTGCGAATTGTTCCCGGGCAAATAGCATTGATTTTAATCCCAAATTTTCCATATTCGGCAGCAAGATGCTTGGTATAACCCAGTACAGCATGTTTGGATGCGGTATAAGATGCGCCCCCCATTTTTGCAACAAGTCCAGCAATTGAGCCAATATTGATAATCGCGCCAGATTTTTGTTCAATCATATGTGGCAAGACTAAATTACTTAAATTAAAAATAGATTTCACGTTAATATTAAAAACTAAATCCCAAAGTTGTTCACTGGTGTCTAAGCTATTTATATATTTATCAAAAATACCTGCATTATTCAGCAAAACATCAATTCTGCCAAAGTGTTGTAGTGTGGTCTGAACTAAGTTTTCTAATTGAGCCTTTTCAGTAATATCAACCTGTACAACAAGTACTTCATTGCCCATTTGTCTAATTTTATCTGCAACCTGTTGAGCAGATTCAATATTCAGATCTGCAATCACAAGTTTTGCCCCTTGTGTGGCAAAAGCAAAAGCTTCAGCTTCCCCCATACCTGATGCTGCGCCTGTGATTATGCATACTTTGTCTTTCAGTCTAGACATTTTTCGTTCCTTGATTCAATAATAAATAAGCAGCCTAAATGCTAAAAATTTGGCATTGATTAATGACCTAAATTTAAATTAGCCACTAAAAAATAATTTGAGTAGTTTACAAATATGCTTTTGAACGGTATTCATATCAAGTGGACGATGATCGTGCAAAACAACAAAGAGAGAATGATATGCGTGATGAATTAATTCAGGATGAATTATCAGGTGAGCAGATAAAATATGATGATTATATTGCAGGTCTAGCAAAAGGACTCAGTATTTTAGAAGCGTTTGGCTCAGACCGACAGCGCCTCAATGTCACACAAACAGCAGAACGTACAGGTCTAACCAGAACGGCAGCAAGACGTTATCTAAAAACATTGAAGTTTTTAGGGTATTTAGATACAGATGATTATTATTACTGGCTAACACATAAAGTTTTAAAATTCTCTGGTGCATATTTGCATACAGCACATTTACCTAAAATAGCTCAACCTGTACTGAATATTTTAGCGGCAAAAACTTCTTTGGTTTTTTCTGTTGTTGTTTTAGACCATCATGAATTGGTTCCTGTGGCACGTAGTATTTCACCGCAGCATGAGGAATTTCGAGTCAGCCCTTTTGGCATTCATCTCGGCAATAGAATACCAGCACATACTGCATCTACAGGTAAAGTATTACTTTCACAAAGAAGTCTTGAAGAGCAAAAACAATGGCTTGAGCATTATGAATTACGTCGCTTTACCCATTATACAATGACTGAGCAGGACGTTTTTTTACAAGAATTACAGAGGATTAGAGCGCAGGCTTATTGTATTTCTAGTGAGGAATATGAACTTGGGGTTGTTGCAGTTGCAGTCCCTATTATTAATCAAAAGGGAGAACTCATTGCCGCGATGAACGCTGTGGCATCAGTCAATAAAGTCAATGATTTTTATTTGGTGAATACCATTGTGCCTATGCTAAGACAGGCTGCAAAGGAAATACGCGATATGATTTAAAACCCCTCATGATCTTGAATATTGGGATGATTGATCACAGTCACGATATTCGTTTCATAGTATTTGTACGAATATTATCTGATATGTACGATCATCGCGCATTGATTGAATTTTGCACTTTGCGAATGACTTTTTCATCATTAGTTTAAAAAACAAAGGAAAAGTCAAAACATCATTCTGAGTGTGTTTCGATAATAACGAAGCATGGATGAAGAGTTATTTGCATGGAGTGAAGATATGCATGATGCATTAGATCAACAAAATGATTGGGATTTGATTGTAATAGGTTCAGGTGCAGGAGGATTATCGACGGCAATTACCGCGAAAAAGCAGGGGCTAAAGGTGATTGTCTTAGAAAAGGATGCAGTTTTTGGTGGTACAACTGCATTTTCTGGTGGAGTGCTTTGGATTCCCAATAATCCACACGCTAAAAAAAATGGTATTCAAGATTCAAAACAAGCAGCAATTAACTATCTAAAACACGAAACTCAAAATTTTTATAATGCTCAAGCAGTCGATGCCTTTTTAGACTATGGACCTAAAATGATCGATTTTTTTGAGAAAGAAACCACAGTCAAATTTATTCCTACTTTGTATCCAGATTATCATCCTGATGTATCGGGTGGGGTTGAGGTTGGACGTTCTATTTTAGCTGCACCGTTTGATATTCGTAGTTTAGGCGAAAATATGAAACGTTTACGTCCACCCTTAAAAACCATTACTTTTATGGGCATGATGTTTAATTCGTCAAATGCAGATTTAAAACATTTTTTTAATGCAACTAAATCATTTACTTCATTTATGTATGTAGCAAAGCGTTTAGCCATTCATATGAAAGAGTTGGCTTTTTATGGTCGAGGAACCAATGTGACCAGTGGAAATGCTTTGGCAGCACGCTTGGCAAAATCAGCTTTTGATTTAGATATTCCGATTTATACATCAACACCCGTACAAAAATTGCTACAAGAATCGGGGAAAATTGTAGGTGTAGAAATTTTACAAGAAGGTAAAAAATTAAAGCTTAAATCAAAGCATGGTGTTGTGTTGGCATGTGGTGGTTTTTCACATGATATTGCACGTTTAAAAACAACTTATGCACATTTAAAAACAGGTGGAGAACATATCTCCCCAGTTCCAAGCAGCAATACAGGTGATGGTTGCCGCATGGCAGAACAAGTCGGCGGTGCAGTCGATATTCAATATCAAGATGCTGCCGCATGGATGCCTGTTTCAAAAGTGCCACAAACTGAGGGTTATGGTGTATTTCCACATTTATTAGATCGTTATAAGCCTGGCATTATTGGCGTTTTAAAAAATGGGCAACGTTTTACCAACGAGTCAAACTCTTATCATGATGTTGGTGCTGCTTTATTTCGAGCATGTCAAGGGATGTCCGAAACTGCAATGTGGTTGATTTGCGACCAAAAAACCATTGCTAAATATGGTCTAGGCTATGCAAAACCTGCACCAATGCCATTATCAGGTTTAGTGAAAAATGGCTATTTAATGAAAGGAAATACCATAGAAGAGTTAGCAAAAAATGTAGGAATTGATGCTAAAAATTTAAGTGATACGATTATTGAATACAACAAACATGCGGTAAATGGTGAAGATCCTGCATTTCAACGTGGTTCAACAGCATTTAATCGTTATTTAGCAGACCCCGAACATATGCCAAATCCGTGTATTGCACCTGTTTCAGTAGGACCTTTTTATGCAGTAAAAGTCTTTATGGGAGATCTGGGCACATTTGATGGACTTAGAACAGCGGTCACTGGAGAAGTGCTTAACTCGAAAAATCAAAAAATTGTCGGCTTATATGCGGTAGGAAATGATCGTGCCAGTATGATGGGCGGAAATTATCCAGGTGCAGGCATTACATTGGGACCCATCATGACTTTTGGTTATTTGACAGGGTTACATATTGCAAATTTAGCCAAAGGCGGTAAAGGCTTAGCACAACAAAACCAAGAGGAGATGCAAAATGTTTCATAAAGCAATTGTTGACCATCGAATTTATACCATTACGCCACGTATGTTGCCAAAATTTTTAGCATTATTTGATAATTTAGCAATGCCTGTATTGAAAAAACATCTTGGGCAGCCTTTAGGATTTTATGTCACGACCATTGGTTCATTAAATCAGGTGGTGCATTTGTGGGGTTACGATAGTTTAGATGATTATGAAAAGCGTAGTTTAGCGCGAGATACTGACCCTGATTTTCAAGTCTATTTACAACAAACTGAAGGACTTGTGCAGTCGCAAACAAACCAATTGGTGCGACCAGTACATTTAAAGTCATTTAATTTATGATTCATTTTTAAATCATTTTATGAATCGATTTAATTCATAAATCAATCAATCCCTGTGTTTTGGAAACGGTACTGTCATTGCAGTGCTACAGGGGCTTCGTGCTTTTTTATAAGGAGAATGAAAAATGAGCACAAGTAGGCAAAGGATGGATATTAAGAAAATACTGAATGAAAATAAAGTGGGAAATTTTCAAAAACTCATTTTATTTTTCTGTTTCGCTATTATTGCACTTGATGGTATTGATGTGGTGGTCATGGGCTTAATTGCACCGCAGATTATACAAGAGTGGGGCATTACTGCACAGCAAATCGCGCCTGTGCTGAGCGCTGCACTGGTCGGTTTAGCGATTGGAGCTTTGGTTTCAGGACCATTATCCGATAAGTTTGGGCGTAAACCAGTCCTGATTTTGAGTTTGATTGGTTTTGGTATTTTTACTTTATTGACTGCTTTTTCAACAGATATTACGCATTTGATTATTTATCGTTTTTTAACGGGACTCGGTGCAGGTGCTGCTGCACCCAACGCGGCAACATTGGCAGCAGAATATGCACCAGATCGTCGTCGATCCTTTACAGTAAATACTGTTTATTGTGGTTTTTCTTTAGGTGCGGCGGCTGCAGGCTTTTTAGCTGCATGGATGATTCCTGAATTTGGTTGGCGCAGTATGTTGGTTTTGGGTGGAATTTTACCTTTAATTTTAGCGCCATTTTTATATTGGAAAATGCCAGAGTCGATTACATATTTAGTTAAAAAGGGTAATGCACAAGATAAAATCCAATTGATTTTACATCGTTTATATCCTCAACAAAAATTTGAACATTATCAGTTTTATTTAAATGAAATCCCAACCGAAAAAGCGGGATTAAAGCTTATTCTTTCACGTGAATATTTGTATGGTACGGTCATGTTATGGATTGCTTATTTCATGGCATTGTTCTTGATTTATTTATGTAGTAGTTGGTTGCCTACACTGATTAAAATGAATCAATTTAGTATTTCTCAAGCGGCTATAGTCACATCATTTTTTCAATTGGGTGGACCTTTAGGTTGTATGGTTTTAGGTTGGCTGATGGATCAATATCGTCCACGAGTGGTTCTATTTATTGCAATGTTGGTGGGTACATTTGCCACTTATGCTTTAGGTCAGTTTAGTCAGAACTTTAATTTAATGTGTGTGATGGCATTGATTTTAGGCTTTACCTTTAATGGTGGTTCTACAGGTTTAACCTCGGTTGCAATGGGCTATTATCCAACGAGTGCGCGAGCAACAGGGGCAACGTGGATGAATGGCATCGGACGTTTAGGTGCGATTTTAAGTGCTTTTGCAGGAGCGGCGATGATTAATGCAAAAATTCCACTAGAGACGATGTTTACTTTATTAATGATCCCTGCATTTTTATCAGGTTTAGCAATTTTATTGCAATCGCCAAGAAAGAAAATTACCAGTGTGAAAAGCTTAAATTATTAATATTTAACAAAGTGTTGTTGGTATTTATGAATCAATAACAACAACACTTAGTATAAAACAAGGAAGATTTATGCAATATCATTTTGAAAATAAAGTTGCCATGGTGACAGGTGCTGGCTCTGGAATCGGGCAAGCTGCGAGTATTTTGTTAGCAAAATATGGTTGCAAGTTATGTTTAATTGATATTAATCAAAACCATTTAGCTGAAACTGTCCGTTTAATCGGATCACATGTTGATATTTTGCTACAGGTGGGTGATGTTTCCAATGTTGAGTTTATGCAGTCTTGTATTGAGCAAATTGATCAACACTTTTCAGGTTTAGATTTCGCCTTTAATAATGCTGGAATTGCAAGTCCAGTCAAAAGTATTGCTGATTTATCTATTGAAACATGGCATAAGCAAATAGATGTAAATTTAAACAGTATTTTTTATTGTTTACATTTTCAAATCCCATTAATGTTGAAAAATGGCGGTGGCAGTATTGTGAATACCTCTTCTATTTTAGGTACTGTTGCGACTAAAAATCGGGCAGCTTATATCACAGCAAAGCATGGTGTGACTGGACTAAGCAAAGCTGCTGCTCTAGATTATGCACAGCAGAATATTCGTGTGAATTCTATTCATCCAGGTTATGTCGAAACGCCATTAATCCGCAAAGTTCAAACCGAAGAAATACAGATTAAACATCCTATTCAAAGGTTAGGTACAGTGGATGAAGTTGCAAATTTGGTCATCTTTTTACTTTCAGATCAGGCTTCATTTATCACTGGGGCAAATTATGCAATTGATGGTGGATATACCACGCAATAATCAACTTTTGCCCGATACAATTTAAATTACATTTCTTAAATCACGTGCAGTTTCTTGTAATAAAGGGAGTATTTGCTGAATTAAATATTCTTTTGTGGTGCGCATCGTGGGCGATACAATATTCAGTGCAGCAACAACATTACCTTTAGGTCCATAAATAGGAACAGCAAGAGCATGCACCCCAAGTTCATGTTCTTCACTAGAATAGCACCAATCTTGTTCTTTAATTTCATCTAAAATATGTAAAAAATGCTGATTATCCATACAGCTATATTTGGTCAGTCGCTTTAATGGATATTTTTCTAACCATTCTTGTTGTTGTTCCAAACTTAAATGTGCCAATAAAATTTTCCCTGCGGATGTGGCATGTGCAGGTAAACGATTACCTAAATGCAAACCATAAGGATTGACTCGATCTGTCTGTTGATGCGCTGCGCTTCGAGCAATGGTAATTGCTTCAAAACCATCTAAAACCATCACTGAAAAGATGAGAGAAGTTTGTGTGGTTAATAAATTTAATAAAGGCTGACAGATTTTTGGCAGTTGCGACCCACTGAGGTAAGCACCTGAAAACTTTAAAACTTTAGGAGCTAAATAATAATAATGCCCATCAAATTCCAAATAACCTAAATATTCTAAAGTGAGTAAATGTCGTCTTGCGGCTGCACGTGTTAAGCCTGTTTTCTCTGCGGCAATACTAATATTTAAACGATGACGTTCAGAACCAAAACATTCCAAGATCGCCATACCTTTGCTGATACCAGCTACAAAATCTTCATGTCGAATCAGTTTTTTATTTTCTGAGTTTTCTAAAATCTTTTTTTCGAGTTCATTTTCTACAGTCATTTTTTAATACATTCCTTGTTGATTTACCATAAATACTTATCGTATTAGGTTAATTTAAAATTGACATAAACGTGAACAAAAAACGAATAATTGTTCGATCATCGAACAATTATACTGTTTATCGAACAATTTTGCTATTTTATGCTAGAACAAAATCCAAAAAACAATAAAAATGAATATGCGAAATCTACACAAAAACACTCGGGATTGGGTGTGATTTTTTCCTTATGAATATTCAGCACAATCCTGAGCTAGATTTATTTTTTTTATTTTTATAGCAAATGGAGTTGTCTAATGATTGATAAAAGTGCTTTCTCACTTCACGATGCGCTTTCACAAATCAAGGACGGTTCGACCATCATGATTGGCGGTTTTGGTACGGCTGGACAACCTGCAGAACTGATCGATGGTTTGATTGAGCTCGGCATCAAAGAC
>NZ_JACAIJ010000014.1:0-97712 GCF_030325485.1 Acinetobacter sp. R933-2 | reverse complement strand
ACAAGATCAAGAGACAACAAGCCGCCAAGTAAACCATCAACTAAGTTGGTTACAAGGTCAAGTGATAATAAACCACCAGCAATACTGCTAATTAGATTTGAAACCAAAGTAAGTGATAGCAAACCACTCGTTAAGCCACCTACCAAATTCGTCACAAGGTCAAGAGGTAGTAAACCTTTGGTGATACTTCCGATTAAATTTGAAATAAGGTCTGGTGATAATAAACCACTTGTTAAACCTTTTAATAAGTTTGTTACAAGATCAAGTGATAATAAACCACTTGTTAAGCCCTCTAATAGAGAAATAATAATATTATTGCCTAATAAATTGTAAGATAGTGAATTTAATCCACCAGTTACACCATCTACAATATTATCAACAGTATTTGTGATACCACCAACAAGATCATCCACACCTTTAAGTGATATTTGTAGACCTAAGCCCTTTAATATATTTTCTAGTAAATTTGTTGTTGTGCCAACTAGATTGTCTACAGTATCTGTTAGACCATCTACAGTGCTGTTTAGATTGTTTAATAAGTTAGAAACCAATTCAAGTGGTAAATCTTTTGAAATTACGCTATCAATAATTTTTGTTGTTAATTCTACATTTAAAGTATTATTTATTGTGTTATTTAAAAGACTACCTGCAAGGGCACCAGAGATTTTTCCACTTGATAGATTATTAGTTAAATTTTCAACTAATTTAGGATCTATCAATCCCTTTTTTAAAGCATTTAATGTGCTTTTTGCAACACTATCTTGAACACCATATTTTGATAGTTGGTTTGTGAGCTTAGTAAATTTAATACTATCACTCAAAGAATAGCTTGAAACGCCGTTAGGACTGTTTGAAGAAATACCTAATATACCTAATATCATGATTATTCTATACTTAATAAAGAAATTGAAAAATTAGTATAATTAAAAAGAGGAATAGAACCATTGCATTTTATAGCTAATTTATAAAAGAACTTAAATACAAAAAAGCATAAAATTTATATAAATTAAATAAGTCAAGGTGGCATATTGGTTTTTATGTATGTTTTATTGTTTTTTAATGTAACTTATTGGCTTGATTTAAATTAACCGATTTTTTATATTTTCTTAAATAAGTAGGGGTTAATTTACTTGATTAATATATTTTTATTTTAATTATTTAAATTAAAATTTTATTTAATTTTTTTTTATATTTATTTTATTGAAATAATTTGTAATATTTATTTTTTTATTTTGATTTTATTAATTTAAATTTTTATTTGTTTTAAACAGGTGTTTAAATTTATTTAAAAAATGATTTAAATTATCAAATTTTATTTAGCTTAAAATAATATAGTTTTACTATCGAAATAGTTGTCTTAATTTGTACAATATGTGATTTTGTTAAAACAATTAGTATTAATTGTTCTATTTATTGCTGTTAATTAATTTTTTATTTTTAGGATATTTTTTGGTTTAATTTAGATACAAAAGGTATATTTAACTTATATGTATAAGTTGGATTTTATTAAATAGTTAATTTTAATTAAATTATCCTAATTGTAAAATTAAATCAGTTTGACACATAGCAAAATATAAAAAGTTAAAGAGTATATTAAAGAGGATTTTTTAATTAGCTTAGGTAACTTTCTTTAAGCAATGGCAGCATGAGCTTCATGAACTAAATAATTCGTTGGTGCTACAAAAAGAGTGTGCAAAACTCTCTGCTTGAGAGTATCGTAAGGATGCTTGTTAAGCAGGATTTTTTATTTTAGAGTCTGATTTTTGTGCAAAAATACATGAAATATTGCCTCAAATATCACATTATATTTAAGACAATATTTATGCGTTCATATCATGATTATTGAGTGATTTCTTGATTTAATTTTTGTGCAAAATTTTGTATGTCATTGGCTTTTATTGTTTTTTTACCTTGAGCAATTAAGTCAAACTGTGCGATAGACAATGCTTTCATTTTCTCTTTGCCTGATGCTGAATTTTGATCAAAACGTTGTGTAAATTCATTCACATATTCTTGTTCTGTGACAACACGATCAGCATTTGTATCTGTAGAAAAATATTGTTTGTCACGCGCACTAAAGTAGTCACCTAATGTAACATAGTCTTTTCCTTGACCATATTGTTGAATAAATTCAGTGACATTGCTTGGCATTGGCATAGAAATCGGAAGTTTAATGCGGAAACCATCATGAGTTCCTGATGAATTTCCTGCTAATTGAATATCTTGCTGATCAAGAATTCCATCTTTATTTTTGTCAAAGCTTTCAAAAGTTTTAATACCACTTTCTTGAAATTCACTCAAAGTCATTTTTTGATCTTTATTGTTATCTAAAATATTAAAACGAACATGTGCTTGTTTTAGAGACATTTCTCGACGTTGTTTGAGTAATGTGACTAGGCGATCTTGTTCATATTGGACAAATTGCTCGACATCAACTTTTTTATTTTTGTTAAATAAGTCATGATAATCTTACGTATATTCTGAGATATTGAAGTGACTATTTTTAGCTTCTTTTTGTGGATGATTTAGTAAATATAGTGCATATGCCTGCTGATAAGCCTGATTTTGCTCTAATTTTTCGGAAGCATATACGCTTCCAGTCGCCATAATTACCAAACTTGCCGCAAACTGTACGAATAATCGCATCATTATTTCCTTACATCCAAAATTGATTAAATTTAAAATATGCTTTGCATGCATATATAAAATATTAATAATCAATCATTTAAAAACTAAAAATCCTGTATAGATTGATCTAGGATTTTTGTACTATTTTGTTTAAACCATATACGTCGTTAGCCTTATTGCATAAATTTTCTTGTTTAGAAAAAATGTATGTTTCGGTTGTATAAGGTTTGTAAATGATAATAATAATCACTTGTAATTTTATTTACAAATATTTTCTGGAAATAATTCATTAATTGCTTGAGATAAAGTATTTAAACTTGATCAATAAGATGTATTTCATACAGTTGGGGGCAAAGACTATAATTATTGATTCAGATATTGGGTTAAGTGAGCAGTAACAAGAACATACTGTTTTTTAAATAAAGTACTGAGTCATGTCAAAGTGTTTAACTTAGCTTTTTTATATTAATCATGATTTTATGTAGTGGGTGGTGTTAAAATCATTGGCATACATTTTGAAACACCACCAATATTTTTACTTAGCTTTTTGTTCAATAATTTTTTGTAATAAATATTTTAATGCGATTCGCTCTGCTGGATTCAGTGATTCTAAGGTTAAATCCGTAATGGTTTCAGCAATAGGAATTGCTTGCTTTAGCTCTTCTTTGCCTTGTTGGGTAATATGAATTAATACTTTGCGTTTATCCAGATGATCAGGGTCCTGTGAAATTAGTCCTTTATCTTTTAAGCGTTGAATAATTCCACGAATTGTGGCTTGGTCAATACCTGTGTCTGTAACAAGTTCTTTTTGTGAGCATTCTTTTAATTTATTAATTGAATAGAGTGTTGCAAATTGAACAGAAGTTAGTTGAGTTTCATCTAAACTTTGCTGGAAAATAGATAAATGGTGGTAATAAACACGGCGTAGTAAATATCCTACTTGATCTTCAATGATATATTCATTGTTTAACTCAGGCATTGTCTAATGATCCTAAAGTAGAGAAACTAAAAATTAAATTCAGTATAAATGTTGCGGTGATAAATAACGACTCCAAAGTGTAGAAGTCGTTATAAAAAATTAAGTTAAATCAACAGGTATCCCATTGTCTACGACAGTGAGTGAGTCTAATTTAATTGTACAATTTCTGAGTGGGATATCCATGTGACATGGTGTTTTTCGGCTACCTCCAACTTCTGTGTTTGGTCCAGTAGAAAATAGGAAGTTGCCATTAAATGCTCTGGCATCCATACACATTCCATCATTTTTATCATGTAAGCCCATCGCAGTCCATTGTGCTCTAGGTTGTAGCCCCCAACCGATATGAGAGATACCATAAACTTCAGGATCATTAAAGTATTTCATATATTCGCGTAAATATTCTGCATCAAAACCACCATGGATTTTCGTAATAAAGCCTTTCTCAATCTCTAATGTAATTTTTTCTCTTGTATAAGTCTTAAAAGGCAACAAAATATCACCCACATCCAAAACCAAAGTTCCTTCTGCAGTATTTTCATTTGGCCATGTAAATAAAAAACCACTTGGCCAATGATCCCAGCGTCCAGGTTCATCTGCAAAACCATATTCAGTTACAGCAGGATATTGACCGAGTGGAGCATAAAAATCAGTTCCAGCATTTGATGTTACATGCATAGATTGAGCTTTTTTTAAATATTTTTCAGCAGTTTGTACTCGTACCTTATCTTCAAGGGTCGGTAAAATTCGTGCGAGAACTTCAGGTGGTTCAACCGCTAATAAAATACGTGTACCTGTTTTTAAAATTTGTTCTTGCTCAGGCGAGTGAAGCAACATCATCGTATCAATGACTAAATCGACAGATTCTAAAGCACGTTGAGCCGCTAAATTCCCAGTCAATGCAGTATCACCACAATATGCCGTCATATCATTGCCCATTGCTTTGGGGTGATTGAAAGACGGTAATTCCAAAATAAAGACTTTTGCTTTTAAACGACAAGCAGCATCCATTGCTGCTTGAACCGTTTGTGGATGTGAATAATGGCTTTTTAAAATAGCAATTGTTTGTGTTTCATCTACTTTGGAGAGCTGTAAAACGTGTTCAAACATTTGGGTGAGTTCTGATGAATTTACCGGCATGGTTAGAGTTCCTTTTCTAATCAAATATGAATTTATATAGAGTATACACTTAATTATTAAATATCAATTAATTTAAATTAATGTATTTAAATTTAATTAAAAATATTAAAAACAAATATTTATATTATTTTTATAAAATTTCTTAAAGTTTTTATTTTAAAGTGTGTAGACTTTAAATTTTCCTTGATGTATATCTAAATAGTCGGAAATATTTGTTTAACGGAGTAAGCAATGAGTCATTCTAAAAAGATCGCAGTGATTGGTGCAGGTTTAGGTGGGGCAGCCATGGGGATCCTACTGCAAAAAGCAGGTTTCGATGTGGAGGTCTATGAGCAGGCACCAGCATTTTCTCGTTTAGGTGCAGGAATTCACATCGGTCCAAATATCATGAAAATTTTTCGTGAAATGGGTTTAGAGCATGATTTAGAAGAAATGGGTTGTCATTCAGAGGAATGGATTAGCCGCAACGGTAATACGGGCGAAGTACAAGCTCAAGCAAAATTAACAGGATATGGAGCAGCTTATTTAACAATTCATCGTGGTGATATGCATGCACGACAAATTGAAGCATTACAACAAGATAAATTACATTTTGATAAGCGTCTAAGTCAGGTTGAGCAAGATGAGCATGGTGTTACTTTAACTTTTGCTGATGGTACTGTCACACAAGCCGATATCGTAATTGGTGCAGATGGCATTAACTCTAAAATTCGCGAGACAATTTTAGGTGTTGAAGCCCCTTTATATAGTGGCTGGGTTGCACATAGAGCGATTATTTCGGGTGAGAAATTAAAGCAACTCAAAGCACAATTTAATTTAGATGATTGTGTGAAATGGTGGTATGAAGACCGTCATATTATGGCATATAGCACCACCAAGGAACGTGATGAATACTACTTTGTCACTGGTGTGCCACATCCAGCTTGGGATTTCCAAGGGAAAAGTTTTGTGCCATGCGATAAGGCTGAATTATTTGAAACCTTTAAGGACTTTCATCCATCTATCCTTGCCATGATTGAAGCGAGTGATGATGTTACCAAGTGGCCTCTAAATAATCGTAATCCTTTACCAGTATGGAGTAATGGACGTTTAGTTCTACTTGGTGATGCTTGTCATCCTATGAAACCACATATGGCTCAGGGTGCTGGTATGGCAATTGAAGATGCAGCCATGCTGACGCGTTGCTTGTTGGAAGAAGGCTTAGAAAATTATGAGCAAGCATTTAACCTGTATGAGCAAAATCGTAAAGCGCGTGCAAGCCAAGTACAAAAAGTTTCAAATGCAAACACTTTCTTGAAAGAACAAGAAGATCCGTCGTGGGTATATGGGTTTGATGTATATGCACAGCCTTTACATGCGGAGGAGACAGCATGAGTCGACTTCTGTATGGAGCTCATGTAGCGGCAAATGCTGTCCGTTTACATTATCTTCGCTATGGCGGACAGGGGCATCCATTGGTTTTGATTCCAGGGATAACCAGTCCAGCAATCACGTGGGGATTTGTAGCTGAAAAATTGGCTCAATATTTTGATGTCTATGTTTTAGATGTACGAGGGCGCGGTCTATCTTCATCTGGCGACCATCTGCAATACGACACTGAAACTTGCGTACAAGATATTTTAGATTTTATCGAACAGCTTGGTCTACAAGAGTATTATCTTGTTGGTCATTCGATGGGTGCTCGTTTTGCAATACGTTGTGCATCAAAACAAGCAAAGGGTTTGAAGAAAATCGTGCTGATTGATCCACCTGTTTCAGGTCCTCAACGTCGAGCTTATCCGAGTCAGCTTCCGTGGTATGTCGATTCTATTGAGCAGTCGATTCAAGGTATGGATGCAGAAGCGATGAAGAAATTCTGCCCAACATGGACGCTTGAACAACGCCAATTACGTGCTGAATGGCTACACACCTGCTATTTGCCTGCAATTGTTAAAGCATTTAATGATTTTCATGAGGTTGATATTCACCAATATATTCCTGATATTGCAGTGCCAACTTTGTTAATGGTTGCTGGGAAAGGTGGGGTGATTCAGGCTGAAGATATTCAAGAAATTCAGGCACTCAATACCAATATCAGCATCAGTCATGTGGAAAATGCTGGACATATGATTCCTTGGGATGATGAACAAGGTTTTTATCAAGCATTTGAAGATTTTTTAGGACGCCACATCGTTTAGGGAAAAGCAAAAATGGAACATATTTATAAAATTGGTCAAATCGTCCCAAGCTCAAATACGACAATGGAAACAGAAATTCCAGCGATGCTTAAGGCACGTCAACTCATTCGACCAGAGAAATTTACATTCCATTCAAGTCGCATGCGAATGAAACATGTAAAAAAAGAAGAGCTTGCTGCAATGGATGCTCAGTCTGATCGTTGTGCACTTGAGTTATCAGATGCGCGAGTGGATGTGTTGGGCTATGCCTGCTTAGTTGCAATTATGTCTATGGGGATTGGTTATCATCGAGAGTCTGAAAAACGTTTGCATCAAGTAACCGTAGATAATGATGCAGCAGCTCCGATTGTGACAAGTGCAGGAGCTTTAGTTGAAGGCTTAAAGGTGATGAAGGCAAAGAAAATTGTCGTCGTCACACCTTATATGAAACCTTTAACGGAACTTGTTGTTGATTATATCAAAGCCGAAGGTTTTGAGGTTTTAGACTATGTTGCATTGGAAATTGCAGACAATATTGCTGTAGCACAACATGATCCAAATAATTTGCCTGAAATTGTACAGAAATTAAGTTATCAAGATGCAGATGTGATTGTGCTGTCCGCTTGTGTGCAAATGCAGTCATTACCAGCAGTCGCAAAAGTTGAAGCATTGACTGGTAAACCGGTTATTTCAGCTGCAATTGCAACAACGTATCAAATGTTAAAAGCATTAGACCTTGAGCCGATTGCTCCAGGTGCTGGTGCTTTATTATCTGGTGCTTATGCATAGTTGGAGATAAGTCATGACACAACAGAACTTAGAAGATAACTATCAAGGGGTTTGGGGGAATCGAGTGGGTTTCGGTCAGAAACCTGCGCTATTGCTTATCGATTTTATGCAGTCATATATCACAGCTTCTGAACCTCTATACGCACCAGATGTCATTCAAGCCGTGAAAGAAACACAAGATGTTTTAAATGTTGCACGGGAAAAAGGTATCACTGTAATTCATACCAATATTTTATATCACAGCAATCAATTAGATGGTGGGATGTGGGTTAAAAAGTCACCTGTGATGGCAGCAATGGTAGCGACGAATCCTGCAACTCAGTTTTGTCTTGAAGTTGAACCACTAGAGAGTGAACTGGTGATCACTAAAAACTATGCGAGTGCTTTTTTTGGCACAAGTTTAGCATCAGTTTTAACAGCACAAGGGATAGATACGGTTGTTATGGTCGGTTGTTCAACCAGTGGTTGTGTCAGA
The DNA here is from genome assembly GCF_030325485.1 of Acinetobacter sp. R933-2. Classification (NCBI taxonomy): domain Bacteria; kingdom Pseudomonadati; phylum Pseudomonadota; class Gammaproteobacteria; order Moraxellales; family Moraxellaceae; genus Acinetobacter; species Acinetobacter sp. R933-2. The sequence continues at coordinate 89,548 of NZ_JACAIJ010000014.1, read as the reverse complement.
GCTTCGGCTGTTGATGCGGTACAACATGGTTTTAGGGCGATCGTGATTCGAGAGTGTGTAGGTGATCGTCATCAAGCGCCACATGAAGCCAATTTATTCGATATTGATAGTAAGTATGGGGATGTCGTACTTAAGGATGAAGTCCTCAATTATTTTGAAAAAATTGATGTTGTGAAATAGATGGATTGTCAAAAAAAGTATTTTTATTGAGATTTCAAACCTAAGGAATAATGCAATGCGGAATTAAAAACTGGTCAGGATGGAGTTGAAAAAGTGAGTTTTAAGACTCGATCTATGATCAGCCGCCTTGTAGCTAGGTGGGGTTTGGTTTGTTGTCTAAAAGGAGTTAGATATGTCTACCAATGTGATTGTTTCCAAAGAAATTGGAAAAGTAACTTATACAGAAGAAGAAGTTCAGGTTTATAAAAAAGTGATTTGGAAATTAATCCCTTTTTTATGTTTTTGCTATATCGCTGCATATTTAGACCGTATTAATGTCGGTTTAGCTAAATTACATATGCTCAGTGATGTGCATTTAAGTGAAGCTGCATTTGGGTTAGGTGCAGGTTTATTTTTTGTTGGATATATTATTTTTGAAGTACCTAGTAATTTAGTCATGGAAAAAGTTGGAGCAAAGGTCTGGATTGCTCGAATTATGATTACATGGGGGATTTTGTCTGGTTTAACGATGTTTGTAACTACACCGATGCAATTTTATATTTTACGATTTTTGCTTGGGGCGGCAGAAGCAGGGTTTCTACCAGGAGTTTTGTATTACTTAACAACATGGTTTCCAACATATTATCGTGGCAAAATTATTGCACTTTTCCTGATCGGTTTACCTTTAGCAGTCATTATTGGTAGCCCATTATCTGGTTGGATTATGCAAACTTTTGACTCAGTACATGGGTTGGCAGGTTGGCAATGGCTTTTCTTTTTAGAAGCAATTCCAAGTGTTTTGTTAGGCATATTAACACTCAAAGTTTTACCTAACCATTTTTCAAAGGCAAAATGGCTGAATGAACAAGAAAAATCAATTATTGAAAATAATTTAAAAAAGGATTTGGAAGGAAATACTTCTGCAAAAGAAAAGCATAGTTTTAAAGATGGATTTTTTAATCTTAATATTCTGAAGTTAGGTGTTATTAATTTTTCAATGTTGCTTTGCACATATTCTATGGGGTTCTGGTTACCAACCTTTATCAAAAGTGCAGGCATGGATAATTTACTTAACATTGGTTTTGTTGTCGCTATTCCAAGTGTGATTGGTTTAATTGCAATGTTACTGATTGGGCGTAGTTCAGACAAATATAGAGAACGCCGTTGGCACTTAATTATTCCTTTTGTATTTGGTTCTATTGCACTGTTTTTAACGCATATGTTTAGTGGAAATATCACCATGACCGTTGTGTTGTTTTCGATCGCAGCAATAGCAACAACGGGAACAATTCCTGTGTTCTTTAGTCTCCCTGCAACTTTTTTGTCTGGAACAGCAGCAGCAACTGGATTTGCATTAGCATGTTCGATCGCCAATCTTGCGGGTCTAGTGAGTAACACATTGGTGGGTTACGCAATCCAGATTACAGGAAAGCCTGAAGGTGCGTTGATGGTTTTTGCTGGGTTCTTATTGCTCAGTTGTTTGATTGTTTTGTCCTTACCAAAGTCATTGGTCAATAAATAATTTAAATATTTTATTAAACAAATAAGCCATTTAGGTTATTTGTTGAGGGGAAGTTCATGTCTAAAAAAGTTATTTGGCTTTGTCGATTGGATGTTTGATTTCAGTTTCTGTATATGCTGGGGTACAGGGTTCACCATTTAAGTGGCAAACAGAAGATGGAGCTCAGTCATTAGAATTAGGCGGGTTTGTACGAGCAAATTATCGTGATGAGCATTGGGAAAGCCAAAATAATGGAAAAGTACTATTTGATAATGCGCGCTTAAATGTAAAAGCCAAATATAATCAATTCTACTTAGATACGAGTTATGCATTTCAGGATGATCATAAGCGATCAATTGAACATGCTTTTGTTGGCTATAAACCCAATCATAATAATGATATCCAAGCAGGGGTTATTTATAAGCCTTTTGCAATTTATCCATTTCCTGAGCATGCATGGACATTTCAAATTCCATTTTTCTTAGGTTTTGCCGATAGTGTAGCACCCGGTATTAGTTGGAAAAATTATAGTGATGCGTATGATTTAACACTTGCCTATATGCCAATTATGAGCAACGGTAGCGTTCGTTATGCCCCTGAAGCAGGTTCGGCAGATGAGTTGGATTTTGTACTACCAAATCAACAGCAGTATTTAAATGAAAAACGTAACCAAGTAAACATCCGAGTTGCCAAGAAATTTGATTACGAGTTTGGAAAGCAAGAGTTAGGTTTTAGTAGCGCATATTCTCAATTACATAATAAAGAAACCGATAAAGACGGACATTATTATGCATTGGGTTTGCATGCGTTGAATAACTATGGCAAATGGGATTTTCAGACTTCAGCGATTCACTATCAATATGATGCTAAAAATCCAGATGGCGTAGATGGCGATAAAATTCTGATGCAGTCTAATGGATTAACACCAGCTTACTTTGTTGCTTCCGAAGGAACGATTGGTATTTTTAATATTGGCTATACGCAACCCGTAACGACTAAGTTCTTCCCAAATTTAAAATCTGTAAAATTTTATAATGATTATAGTATCTTATGGAAAGATCGTTCGGATTGGTCTGACTCACAAATGGACACTTTTGGCATCCAGTTTAATGCAATGCCATTTTTAATTTGGGTTGATGGTAGTGTGGGTAAAAATGTCAATGTGCTTGGTGGTGCAAAAAACTCAACGGGCTATACCTCTGCCAACTCTGATTATAGTGATGAGTGGAAGTTCAGATGGAATATTAACATCGGCTACAATTTTTAAAATTTAAGGATCGAATTTATGGAACTACAGCCAAATAATGATGTCGAAAAGATTATTTTAGATCGTCATTCTGTGAGAGCATTTACAACTCAAGACGTGAGTCGAGACACGATCCAAGATATCTTAAGTAAAGCATCATTTGCACCTTCTGGCACGAATACTCAACCTTGGAAGGTTTATGTTGTACAAGGAAATAAAAAGTGTCAAATCACAGCGCAGGTTGTAGCTTCTGTAAATTCAGTATATCAAGGACAGGTGGATAAAAAGTCTTTTCAAGCCCCTTATTTGTATTATTCAGAACAATGGTTTGAACCCTATTTAAGTCGGCGCCGTGAGAATGGTTGGGCAATGTATAAACTCCTCGGAATTGCCAAAGGAGACAAAAGTGCAATGCATGAACAACAACTGCGAAATTTTAAATTTTTTGATGCACCTGTAGGGCTATTTTTTACTACACACAAAGCGCTAGAAGCGGGTGCAAAAATGGCAATCGCAATGTTGATGCAAAACATCATGTTAATTGCAAAAGCACAAGGTTTAGATACATGTCCACAAGCTTCGTGGAATGATTATCACCAAATCATCATGCCAATTTTAGGTGCAAGTGATGAGGAAGTTTTTATTTGTGGTATGTCTTTAGGTTATGCTGATTTAAGCAGTGAGATTAATCGCTTAAGAACACCTAGAGAGCCTATTAATAACTTTGTACAGTTTTTTGATTAATCATCTGAAATATTTTAAATACTCAGATTTTTTAGTTTTTGTGGTGGAAGATGATTTTCTACATAAGAAAGCGGTCTATAAACTTTTTAATCATAGAGAATATAGACGTGCTTCTGCCACTAATAAACATTCGTAAAATTTTATTCCATTGTATTTTCTTTGGGTTTTTTATTGTTTAGCTAAGATTTTCTACAAATTTTATTGCAATAGAAATTTTAAAAATCTCTCTTATTAATTTTATAAAAATAACTCGATTATGATTTATCATATCAATTCGATTGATATCGTATTTCGATAAGCCTTTTTTATGTCGCAACTTTCTCTCCATTTTCAACAGAACCAGTTTTGTGTTTTGGTTGAATATTTAACGTCTTTCAATGAAAAATTTTCTGTGAAAACATCATTTGCGGGTTATCCGAGTCTGATGACATTCGCTGACCGTGTACATTCGGATCATGATATTGCGCCACTTGAAGCAAGTCAGTGTTATCCTGATACGATAGATAAAGTGCTACATTTTGCAGGAAAGGGACGAGATATTCAGGACTTTGAGCAGTTTCTTCAGCATGCTCAAGCAGCCAATATCCAAAATTTATTATTATTAACAGGTGATAAATTAAAAAATCATCATAATGGGCAAGATGAAAGTGAACGTACCCGATATCTAGAGTCGGTCAATAGCATCATGGCGGCTAAAAAATATGGTGGTTTTACAATAGGAGTCGCTTTTAATCCCTTTAAATATGCTGAAGCTGAACGTGATGCACAATATTTAAAACTACATAAAAAGATTAAAGCTGGTGCTGATTTTATTATTACGCAGTTAGGCTACGATATTACAGCATTAAAACAAAGTAAGAATTTTTTAAAGCATTGTCATTACACACAAAAAATACTGGCATGTGTAATGCCTCTTAATTTGGCACGTGCTCAATTTATGCTGAAAAATAATGTTGCAGGTATTGTCATTACACCTCATATGTTGAAAATCTTAGCAGATGAAAAACAAACAGGACAGAGTGAAAGAATGTATTTACGCTGTGCTTTACAGATTTTAATGTGTAAGCATTTGGGTTTTGCAGGTGTTCATTTGTCTGCGTGTCATAAGGCAGAAGAACAAATATTGCTTGAAAGTTATATAGAACAATATCGTCATTTAGCATTAGATAAGTTAGAGCGACTGTGGAATTCACTTTGGCAAATCAAAACAGGTCGAGAGTTTATTCCTAAGTTAGCTTATTTTTCTCGTCAGCCGACATCAAGTCAAATGATTAAATATCAACAATTACACTTAATGCATGATGCTTTATTTGATTCTAAACTGGCTAAAGGCGTTGGAAAATTTATTTTTAAAGCCTCATTTTGGGAAAATAAACCCATATCTAAAGCATTATTAAAAACGGAATTTCTCAGTAAACATCGTGTCGTTGGGTGTGAAAGTTGTGGTCAGTGTCGTTTAGGGGATACCTTGTATATTTGCCCTGAAACTTGTCCAAAAGGTCTAGCCAATGGACCTTGTGGAGGAACGCATTTAGATCGTTGTGAGTTTGGTGATCGTGAATGTATCCATTCAATTAAAGCCAGATTAGCAAAGGCGGTGCAACAGACCCAAGTTTTAAAAGATAAATTAATTCCAACTGTGCCCTTAGATAGACGTGGAACAAGTTCTTGGAAAAATTGGTATTTGGCAACAGAAGCTGAGTTGTATTGATTGAGTGCATTGTCAGGGCTTTTGACTTCTGTCTTTAGCCCGATATTTTCGATATAAGTGATAAATCGCATAAGCAATAAAATGTTATTTTGAAGATATTTAATTTTTAAAAGATGAGAAGCTTGATGTTTTTTCATCTTATAATGAGTTAAATTCACTATTGGTTAAAATTTGATTTTTCATCACCATAGCTTGATTGGCTATTTTTATATTTTTGATATTCGATTTTTTTTGCTTGTTTATAGCTCTTTTAAAAAATAAAAATTTATTAAATATATGATAATAATATATTTTTAATCATTTAAAAGTGTTTTTCTCTAAATGCTTATTTCAATTATTTTTTTGCAGTATTAGACAAATGATAAGGGAAAAATCACTAAACATGAATTTAGCTCAGTTTGTGATTAGATTAAATCATTTTTATTCATCTTTGTGTTCGGTTATCTTAGCTTCATTGAAAAAATTTAGTCTTTTTAGAAATTAAGTTGGCGGATACCATGAGTAATACATTTGCATGTTCAATTAAACGCATACGTTTTGATGAAAATTATGAACCAGCGGATAACACACGTTTAACAACTAATTTTGCTAATTTAGCACGTGGAGCGCATCGTCAAGAAAATTTGCGTAATACGCTGAATATGATTAATAACCGTTTTAATGCTTTGGCGAATTGGGATAATCCTAAAGGTGATCGTTATTCACTTGAAATTGATATTATTTCTGCAGAAATTGATATTGAAGGAAATGGAAATACATTCCCATTTATTGAAACGTTGAAGAGTACAATTGTAGACCATCATACTAACCAACGTATTGATGGCATGATTGGTAATAGTTTTTCATCTTATGTACGTGATTATGACTTTAGTGTCGTATTATTAGAAAAAGGTTTCAAAACAGGTGAAAAGCCAGAAAAATTTGGCGATTTACACGGAAAATTGTATCAGCATCTTGTAAATTCTGAAGTATTCCAAGCTGAATTTAATAAAAAGCCTGTGATTTGTCTCAGTGTTTCAACCAGTAAAACCTATTACCGTACAACAAATGTACATCCTGTCTTAGGTGTGGAATATAAAAATGATGATGCTTCACGTACCGATGATTATTTTAACAAAATGGGTTTAACGGTTCGTTACTTTATGCCTAAAAATGCTGTTGCACCTTTAGCATTTTATTTTAGTGGTGATTTACTACGTGATTACACAGATTTTGAGTTAATCAGTGCGATTAGTACGATGGAAACATTCCAAAAGATTTATCGTCCAGAAATTTACAATGCAAATTCAACAGCAGCCGCACAGTATCAACCAAGCTTGAAATACCAAGATTACTCATTGACACGAATTGTTTATGACCGTGAAGAGCGTAGCCAATTGGCAGTTAAACAAGGTAAATGGACAGAAGAGAATTTCATTAAGCCATATCAAAAAGTGCTTGAACAGTGGGCTGAAAACTATGCTATAGACATTGATACTCGCTCAACACACGCAGCTTAATGACACATTAAGCACTGAATACTTAATTTAATAGATATCAAGATAGAAGATTAGACATGGCAATTTTATTACCAACATCAACAGCAGGCAGCTTACCTAAACCTTCTTGGCTTGCAGAGCCAGAAAAACTTTGGTCGCCTTGGAAGCTAGAAGGTGAACAACTGCTCGAAGCAAAACAAGATGCTTTAAGTTTGTCATTACATGAGCAATTACTTGCAGGTATTGACATTGTGAGCGATGGCGAGCAAACACGCCAACATTTTGTGACGACGTTTATTGAGCATCTTGAAGGTGTAGATTTTGAAAAGCGTGAAACAGTACGTATCCGAAATCGTTATGACGCAAGTGTTCCATCAGTTGTTGGAGCAGTAGCGCGTAAAAAACCTGTATTTGTTGAAGATGCAAAATTTTTACGCAGCCAAACCAATCAACCAATTAAATGGGCTTTACCTGGTCCAATGACTATGATTGATACCTTATATGATGGTCATTATAAAAGTCGTGAAAAACTTGCATGGGAATTTGCCAAAATTCTTAATCAAGAAGCTTTAGAGCTACAAGCCGCAGGTGTTGATATTATTCAGTTTGATGAGCCAGCGTTTAATGTGTTCTTTGATGAAGTGAATGACTGGGGCGTAGCAACTTTAGAGCGCGCACTTGAAGGTTTAACATGTGAAACGGCTGTACATATTTGTTATGGCTATGGCATCAAAGCCAATACAGATTGGAAAAAGACTTTAGGTTCAGAATGGCGCCAATATGAAGAGGCATTTCCAAAGCTACAAAAGTCTAAACTCGATATTATTTCATTAGAATGTCAAAATTCGCGTGTACCTATGGACTTAATTGAACTGATTCGTGGCAAAAAAGTCATGGTGGGTGCAATTGATGTTGCAACAAATACAGTAGAAACTGCTGAAGAAGTTGCGAATACATTAAGAAAAGCATTGCAATTTGTTGATGCAGATAAACTTTATCCGTCAACAAACTGTGGTATGGCACCACTTTCACGTGAAGTCGCACGTGGTAAATTAAATGCTCTAAGTGCAGGTGCAGAAATTGTGCGTAAAGAGTTATCTGCATAATCTCTAATTTTTTAGGGTAAAAGAGTTACGGTTCGCATGTGTTTAGATCAAATACATTGGACTGTAACTCTGCCTTTTATATTGTGGCAAACTCATTCTCTTGTTCGAACATATTCAGATGAATGCCTTTGTGATGATTTTTATTGATATCTAAATCACAAGATAAAACGACGATTTAATTTTGGAACCAAATCATGATTCAATCAACAGACTTTAAAAATGCAATGTCTTTACTCACCAGTGCAGTCAATGTGGTGACGACATCAGGAATGTCTGGTCGTTATGGCTTTACGGCATCTGCAGTATGTAGCGTGACAGATACACCACCAACTTTATTGGTATGTATGAATCAAGCATCAAGTTCACATGCACACTTTATTGAAAACAAAGTTTTAACAGTAAATGTACTGGCTGCACAGCATGAACATCTTTCTACAGCATTTTCAACGAAAATGACGACTGAAGAGCGTTTTAAACATGCGAAATGGACTGAGTTAGAAACAGGTTCTCCTGTTTTAGAAGATGCCTTAGTCAGCTTTGATTGTGAGATTGAACAAATTCAGGCAGTAGGAACACATAGTATTTTCATGTGTCGTGTGGTGGCTATTCAACAAAGTCAACAGGATGAAAGCTTAGTATATTTTAATCGTGCTTATCATACTGTTGGGCAAGTAGAAATTGCCTAAGCTTTTTGTTTTTGCTTTTTATTTTTAATATTAAATTTTAAAGTAAGTGTGTTGTGGAATTAATTATTTTTTTAGTGATTGGCGCGTTCGCTGGATTTGCTGCGGGTCTATTTGGTGTGGGTGGTGGAACGATTATTGTACCACTCCTATATATTGTTTTTACGCAAATGGGTTATAGCCCAGATGTGATTATGCATCTTGCATTAGGCACATCATTGGCAACGATTGTGGTGACCTCCATTAGCTCATTGATGGCACATCATAAAAATGGTGCAGTGATTTGGTCTGTATTTAAAAATCTTGCGCCACCTATGGCAATCGGATGTTTTGCAGGAGCAGGGATAGCAGGATGGCTTTCAGGTATTCATCTTCAGTTAATCGTTGGAATATTTTTACTTTGGGTTGCCTATACCATGTTTACTGGAGCAAAAAAACAAGTTGATCCGAGTAAAACATTGCCATCAACAAGTAAGCAAATTATGGCAGGTTCTGGTATTGGAATCGCTTCAGCTATTTTTGGTATTGGTGGCGGCAGTTTAACAGTACCTTACTTGACGCATTATGGTGTGGTGATGCAAAAGGCTGTGGGGACTTCAGCAGCATGTGGTTTACCCATTGCAATTGCAGGCGCACTAGGCTTTATGTTCTTTGGTATGAAAGAGCAAATTGATGTACCCAATACAATAGGCTTTATTCATATTTATGCTTTTATTGGTATTAGCTTGATGAGCTTTTTTACAGCAAAATTTGGCGCCAAAGCTGCACATGCTTTATCACCAGCAGTATTGAAAAAATGTTTTGCAGTTTTATTATTGTGTATAGGAAGTTTTTTCCTGATTAAAAGCTTGCTGTGAATGATAAAAGGCATAAATTTTTTCTTTAGATGACTATGTTTTAGCTTTAAATTTGTTAAATACTTCGTCTAATATTCATTTGGTTTAAGCAGATTTTAACTGAGTAAGATTTAAAATCTGCTTAAAGATACACACAAAAATAAACTTATTTATTCCAAATAAAAGGTGATTTTTTCTGTTCTTCCTCATCTGATGGATCTAAAGAAATCGCTGTCCGATCTTTAAACATACAAATTGAGATCAATGCAATCAGTGAAACAATAGTTAAATAAGCACTGACCAGTAATACGCCATTGGATTTAGTAATTAATGTCGCTGCAATTAACGGTGCAAAAGCCCCTCCAAGAATTGAGCCTATTGCATAAGTAATTGAAATACCAGAAAAGCGAATAGACGCAGGAAATAATTCTGAATAGAAAACTGCCTGTACACCGTAGGTAATGCCTATGCCCATCGACAATAATGCCAATCCAAGCATAATGTAAATATAGCTACCCGTGCTGATGAGAGGGAATAACAGCAGTGCAGTCAGTACTTGAACGATCGAACCAAAGATATAGATAGGTTTACGTCCATATTTATCAGAAAGAACTGCAGATAGCCAAGTAAAGAATGTCCAAATAATTGCGGAAACACTCACTAAAGCCATGATGGTTGGGCGATCTAAGTTTAAACCTGTAGGATTTGTAGTAAAGCTTTGTACAAAACCACCAGCAGTCATATAGCCAAGCGCTGTAGTGCCTGCGATCAGTAAAGCTGAACTAAAAACCACTTTTTTGTATTGACTAAAAAGTTCACGGATCGGTTTTTGATTTGTTCCTTTTTGTTTAAGCTCCTCAAAAATCGGGCTTTCTTCTACAGAACGACGAATCCAATAACCAAGACCAAATAGTACAATACTCATTAAAAATGGAACGCGCCAGCCCCATTGCATAAATTCATCTCCAGGAGAAACAAATCCTGTCATGATGACTAAAACCAATGATGCAAGTAATAAACCGAGAGGTACGCCTAATTGAGGAAATGAACTAAATAAACCGCGTTTTTTTGTAGGAGCATGTTCTACTGCCATGAGTACAGCACCGCCCCATTCTCCACCTGCTGATATTCCTTGTAAGATACGTAATAAAATCAATAAAATTGGAGCTGCTATTCCGATACTGTCATAAGTTGGCAGTAAGCCGATCACCGTTGTGGTACCTCCCATCATGATGAGCGTAATAGCGAGTACCATTTTACGACCAAATTTATCTCCAAAATATCCAGCAATAAATGCTCCAAATGGTCTAAAAATAAAACTAATACCAATGGATGCAAATACAAGCAAAGTTGCAAATGCAGGACCTGCAGGTTTGAAAAATAATTGGTTAAATACTAAGCCTGCGACTGCTGCGTAAATAAAATAATCATACCACTCAATAGTCGTGCCAATGATGGTTGCCATTGCGATTTTTTTGGTGCGAGATGTTTGTGATACATCTCTTAATAGTTCAGGGGACACTGTCCCTATGTGTGCCTTTTCCATCGTATTTCCTTTTACAATTTTTTGTTCATTATCACGACGATATTGAATGATTGTTTTGTCGTGATCGTTTCCTTTACATAGTTTGTACGTTAACTATATCAATGAGTATGAATTATTTTTTTAAAAAGAGATACATTAATTTTTTATTTTTTAATAAAAAGTATCTTTTTATTATTTTAATGTAATGTTTAACTGCTATTTTTTATTTAAATAATTGTTAAAATTTATTATTTTATAGAATTTTTCGTGTTTTGGGTTTTAATTTTTATATATTAAATGATTTTAAAATAATTAAAAATATTTTAAAATGTATCATATTTTGAGGGTTTTTAATGGGTGAGAAAAAGCGAGCAGGTGATTAGACTCACTCGCTTCGCTGTATTGATCATCTTTGTCTGCTACAAAATAAATAACAAGAATCTAGCGTATTGTTAAGCGGCTGTATGCTGTAAAGATGTTGTGATGACATGACTTCCAGTAGATTGCAACACGTGTTCCAGTGTTATTCCATCTGCAAGTTCCACCAGATGTATACCATCAGGTTTAACATCAAAAACACCATAATTACTAATGATACGGCTGACTACGCCTACACCTGTTAATGGGAGAGTACATTGATCTAAAATTTTAGGCATACCAAATTTATTACAATGTTGCATCAGTACAACGATCTTTTTTGCTCCTGCAACTAAATCCATTGCACCTCCCATTCCCTTGACTTTTTGACCTGGGATCATCCAATTTGCAATATCACCAGTTTTAGAAACTTCCATTGCACCTAAAATTGCAATATCGACATGTCCGCCACGAATCATAGCAAAGGAGTCTGAGCTTGAAAAAAATGAAGCGCCTGCTTGAGTTGTAATGGTTTGTTTACCAGCATTGATTAAATCAGCATCTACTTCTTCTTCACTAGGATATTCTCCAATGCCCAATAAACCATTTTCCGATTGAAGCCATACATACAAATCATTAGGAATGTAATTTGCAACTAAGGTGGGCAAACCGATGCCTAAATTAACATAGTCACCATCTTTGAGTTCTAATGCTGCACGTTGTGCCATTTGTTCTTGTGTCCAAGCCATGGTTGTACTCCTTTAGGCTGCGGGTTTTACCGTGCGAATCTCTATATGTTTATTTGGCTGCGCATTGACCACAATACGATCTACATAAATGCCTGCAAGGTGAATATCATCTGGATCAATTTCACCAATTTCAACCAATTCTTCTACTTCAACAACGGTAAATTTAGCTGACATCGCACAGTCGGGATTAATATTTCGTGCCGTTTTACGAAAGACTAAATTGCCTGCCTTATCTGCTTTGTAAGCTTTAATTAAAGCAAGATCAGCATGTAAAGCTGTTTCTAAAAGATAGTTTTGACCATTAAAATTTCTGACTTCTTTACCTTCTTGGACAGCCGTGCCTACTCCTGTTTTGGTGTAAAAAGCTGGAATACCTGCACCTGCTGCACGTAATTTTTCAGCTAATGTGCCTTGAGGGGTGAGTTCGACCTCTAGTTCACCACTTAAATATTGACGTTCAAATTCTTTATTTCCGCCAATATAAGAGGAAATCATTTTTTTAACCTGATGTGATTCAAGAAGTAAACTTAATCCAATACCATCAATTCCTGCATTGTTACTAATACAAGTCAGTTGCTGAGCTTGTGTATCTCTTAATGTTTCAATGAGCATTTCAGGGATGCCACACAGCCCAAAACCACCCACTGCAATGAGCATGTTGTCTTGTACAATATCAAACAAAGCGGTCTGGCTGTCTGGGTAGACTTTATTCATTTTTAAATCCTTCTGTGCTGCTCCAAAATCCATATTTGGAAGGATGTTTTTCTCAAAGTTGCTCTAAACTCAATACTCTTTTCTTTTTTAGGATAGAGCGCTGAGTTTCATAAAAAGGAATGGATTTATATCAAAGCACCCTCATGCTAACCTTCTCCCAGTGGGAGAAGGGCTAACCAATATTTATATTTTAGTCACGATTGACGAGGGTTAAGATGTCATAGGTTGCAACCAACTCATTACGTTGATTTTTGACTTTAATGTCCCAAACCACTACACCATGCGGTTTTTGTTCAGGATCACGCAATGGTTTTGGGGTCTTTTGCTTACAAGTCAACTCAACTTGAATGGTGTCACCAATTTTTACAGGTTCAACAAAGCGAAGATTATCCATACCGTAGTTGGCAATGACAGGGCCAGGGGCTGCATCAACAAATAAACCAGCAGCAGCAGACACAATGAAATAACCATGTGCAACACGATCACCAAATAAAGAGTCGGCAGCAGCAATTTTATCCATATGTGCGTAAAAATGATCGCCACTTAAACAGGCAAAATTAACAATGTCAGCCTCAGTTACGGTACGACGTGCTGTTAATAAGCGTTCTCCGATACGAAGTTCATCAAATGATTTTTTAAAAGGGTGGACACGATCTTCAAAAACTTCTGAACCAATGGTCCAACTATGTCCAATTTGGGTCATGGCTTTAGGTGAACCCTGAATCGCAGTACGTTGCATATAATGTTTCACTGCACGTAAACCACCTAATTCTTCTCCACCACCTGCACGACCAGGTCCACCATGTACAAGCAGAGGAAGTGGTGAACCATGTCCTGTACTTTCTTTCGCATTTTCACTATCTAATACATGCACACGACCATGCCATGGTGCAATTTTGGCAATGATTTTTTCAATATTTTCGTCAGCATTACGTACAATAGATGCGACAAGGCTACCTTCACCTTTGGCAACTAATGTTGCTAGCTCGTTCAGTGTGTCATAAGGCATGAGTGTGACAACAGGACCAAATGCTTCAATTTGGTGAATGGCTTGGGCTGTATTAGGTGATTTGCAGACCAAAACAGTCGGTGGATAAAATGCACCTTTTTCAGGGTATTCAGCCTCAATTTTAAAATCATCACGCAAATGACTACCAAATGCAATCTCAGCATTTTGGCTTAATTGTTCAACTTTTTCAGCGACATCATGTTTTTGCTTAATGCTTGCCAACGCACCCATCGTAACATTTTCAAGTTCAGGATTTCCGACAACGACTTTTTGTAATTTAGCAATTAAGCGCGTTTGTACCGTATCTAATAAACTATGTGGTACAAAGGCACGGCGAATGGCTGTACATTTTTGCCCTGCTTTGGTGGTCATTTCACGGAATATTTCACGAACAAACAAATCAATAGTTTCATCAGAAGCATGTTCAGTTAAAATTGCGCTATTGACAGAATCTGCTTCCATACTAAATGGAATTGAATATTGGTTGAGATGAGGATGTGCGCGAAGTTTTTGCCCTGTAGTGGCTGAGCCTGTAAACGTCACGGTATCTTGTGGATTAAGGTGTTCAAACAAATCATAAGTCTGACCACAAATCAGTTGTAAAGCACCCTCAGGTAAAAAACCACTTGCTAAAATGTCTTTGACAACAGCATGCGTCATCTCTGCACCTTCAGTGGCAGGTTTGACAATACACGGTACGCCTGCCAAAAGTGTTGGTGCAATTTTTTCTAGCATTCCCCAAATTGGAAAATTGAATGCATCAATATGTACAGCAACACCTGCTTTAGGACTAAGAATATGCTTTGCACCAAATGTGCCATTTTTAGACAATGGAATCCAACTGTCTTCGACTAAAGCTGTTTCATCGCTGAGTTCACGGCGAACAAGGCTAGAATAAGCGAACAATGTTCCAATTCCACCTTCCACATCAATCCATGCATCTTTACGCGTACAACCTGTTGCTTTTGCTAAGGCATAATAGTGTTCTTTGCGTTCGAGCAAATATTGTGCCACCTGTTTTAAAGCATTTGCACGTTCATGAAAAGTTAAATGAGCAATCGCTGAACCTTTGGTTTTGGCATACTGAATAATGGCTTTGGTATCAATACCGTGGCTACTGACCTGATAAATTGCCTGACCCGAAATAGCATGATAAACCGTGCGAAAATCTTGAGCAGCCGTATATTCCTGACCATAGACCAATGAGCTTAATGACTTTATGGACAATGTTTGTGCTGCAACGTTGACTGATTCATGTTCTGTAGGATTTATTCCCGTATCTAACTCAAGCATTGAAAAACTCCTTTTATGATACGCTTTGTGAAATATTTTGCTTTTAATGATTCATAATTTGTTCTTAAATTTTAAAATTGTCAAATATTTTTATGATAAAAAATAATTTAATGATTTTTTATAAAATAAATTAATATATAAAACAAATATTTATAAAATTTTAATGATAAAATAATTATGATACGAAAAATTAATCTTGATTTTTATATTGTATCGTTTTAACTTAAATGCATAAACACTTGGGATAAGTGAGGACACAATGAATAATCATCAACAACAGTTTGACCAATCCATCGAAAAGGATATTTCGATAGAACCAAAAGACTGGATGCCAGATGCATATCGTAAAACCTTAATTCGTCAAATTGGACAACATGCACATTCAGAAGTAATAGGAATGTTGCCAGAAGGAAATTGGATCACTCGTGCACCAAGCTTAAAACGTAAAGCGGTGTTGTTGGCTAAAGTTCAAGATGAAGCAGGGCATGGATTGTATTTGTATAGTGCTGCTGAAACGCTAGGTGCAGATCGTGATGACATGATGGATAAGCTTATTTCTGGACGTATGAAATATTCATCTATTTTCAATTATCCAACCTTAACTTGGGCAGATGTCGCTGCGATTGGTTGGTTGGTTGATGGTGCTGCGATTGTCAATCAGGTTGCTTTATGCCGTACTTCATATGGACCTTATGCACGCGCTATGGTGCGAGTTTGTAAAGAAGAAAGTTTCCATCAGCGTCAAGGCTTTGAAGCCATGATGCAACTAGCCAACGGTACACCTGAACAAAAACAGTTGGCGCAAGATGCTGTGAATCGTTTTTGGTGGCCTGTGCAAATGATGTTTGGTCCAAGTGATGACAATTCACCAAATAGTGCACAAAGCATGCAATGGAAAATCAAATTATTTAGTAACGATGCACTACGCCAAAAATTTGTTGATAACACTGTGCCACAAGTACACATGCTCGGTCTGACAGTGCCTGATCCTGACTTACGTTTTAATGAAGAAACAGGGCATTACGAGTCAGGAGCAATTAATTGGGATGAGTTCAATGACATCCTTGCAGGTAAAGGTCCATGCAACCACGAACGCATAGAAGCTCGTCGTAAAGCATGGGAAGGTGGAAAATGGGTACGTGATACAGCAGCAGTTTATGCACAAAAGCAGCAGGCTGAACAAACCGCAAAAGTCGCTTAATTTAAAGCGTATTGGTTAATTTTAGCTTTTATACAGGTTTAATTTTCAGGAAGGATTCTCTCATGAACAATAAAAATAACTGGTCGTTATTTGAAGTATTTGTACGTAGTAAACAAGGTTTAAGCCATCGTCATGTGGGTAGTTTACGTGCACCAGATGCTGAGATTGCTTTGCAAAACGCGCGTGATGTTTATACACGTCGTAATGAAGGGATCAGTATTTGGGTGGTGAAATCTGAGTTAATTACTTCTTCACAACCTGATGAAAAAGATCAATTTTTTGACCCTGCATTAGACAAGGTTTATCGCCATCCAACTTTTTACCATATCCCTGATGGCATTGAGCATATGTAAGGAGTTAGATCAATGAATCATTCTGTATTTTCTCAATTTCTATTGCATTTAGCGGATAGCCAACTGATTTTGTCGCATCGTTTGGCTGAGTGGTGCGGTCATGCACCTGAACTAGAGTTAGATATTGCACTTGCCAATATTGGTTTGGATTTATTGGGTCAAGCCCGTACTTTACTCAGTTTAGCTGGTGAAGTTGAAGGTCTAGGGCGTGATGAAGACCAATTGGCATTTTTACGTACAGAGCGTGAATATCGTAATTTATTGTTGTGTGAACAACCGAATGGCGACTTTGCACAAACCATGGTACGCCAATGGTTAATGGATCATTACCATAATTTATTATTTACTGCTTTAACGACAAGTAGCCATAATCAACTTCGTGCATTTGCAGTTAAGTCTTTGCGTGAAGTGAAATATCACTTACGTTTTTCAACGGCTTGGATGGAACGTTTAAGTTTAGGGACTGACGAAGCACATCAAAAAACACAACAAGCCTTAAATGAATTATGGCGTTTTACCCAAGAATTATTCGTATTAACGACAGATGAAAAACAATTAATTGAAAGCCACATTATTACAGATTTAGAAACATTGAAAGAGCAATGGTTAATCGATGTAAATGCTGAATTAAAGCGCTTTGAATTAAGTTTACCTGAAACAGGGGCTTATCGTTCAGGTGCTAAACAAGGTTTACACACAGAACACTTGGGTTTTGTTTTAGCTGAAATGCAATATATGCAACGGGCTTATCCAAATATGGCTTGGTAAAGGTATTTCACAAGGAGTGAACCACATGAATTTAATTCGACATTGTACTGATGAATGTTGGGATGTTTTGCAGCATATTTCTGATCCCGAAATTCCAGTGTTATCTGTTGTTGATTTAGGCATGATTCGTGGCGTGGAATTGAATACACAAAATGAACTTGTGGTTCGCTTGACGCCAACTTATAGCGGTTGTCCTGCAACAGATGTTCTTAAAGATGAAATTGAACAAGCATTTACTCAAAAAGGATTAACACCTGTCCAAGTTGTTGTGGATTTATCTGAAGCATGGACAACCGATTGGATGAGCCAAAACGGTAAAGATAAATTGAAACAGTATGGCATTGCACCACCTCAGGGTGAAGCACATAGCTGTGGAACACATGTTGCGCTGATTGATGGCATTGAATGTCCACATTGCCACAGCCTACAGACCAAATTATTAAGCGAATTTAGTTCGACTGCATGCAAAGCCTTATACAAATGCCAAGACTGCTTAGAACCATTTGACTATTTTAAATGTATTTAAGGCATTTATAGGTTAAAGCCAAATATTGATGGTGGTGAGTTCAGTCAATGATTGAACAAATACTAAAAATCTCCCCTAACCCCTCTTTTAAAAAGAGGGGGGAGTACTGAAACTAAAATAACTTTAGTCATGGAAAACTCCCTCCTTTAAAAAAGGAGGGTTGGGGTGGATTTAAAAATACTGAATGCATCAACATCTAAACAGAAAGAGGGATTTTCAAATGAGTCAATTTATACCATTAACCATAAAATCAATTACGCCTCAAACTGAGCAGGCGATTTGTATTGCATTTGATCTCGCACCTGAACAGCAAGACCGCTTTAAATATCAGGCAGGACAGCATTTAACCATTCGTCATATGACAGAACATGGTGAATTACGCCGTTGTTACTCAATTTGTAGTGATATGCAAGAAGATATCAGTATTGCCATTAAAAAAATTGATCAAGGTGAGTTTTCAACATGGGCAAATGACAATTTAAAAGCAGGTGATCAGCTTGAAGTGATGCCACCACAAGGCGTGTTCTTCCAAAAAGCAGCCAAAGTTGGTGGGAAAAATTATCTTGGTTTTGCTGCGGGAAGCGGTATTACGCCGATTTTATCCATTGTAAAAACTGTACTTGCACAACAACCAGACTCTAGTTTTACCTTAATTTATGGCAACCGTTCATGGAAACAAACCATGTTTTCTGAACAGATTATGGACTTAAAAGATCGTTTTAAAGAACGTTTTCAATTGGTTAATATATTCTCACGTGAAATGAATGACAGTGCGTTATTTAATGGTCGTATTGATGCTGAGAAATTACAGTTGTTATTTAAAGCTGATTTAATTCATGCAAATTTCGATCACTGTTTTGCTTGTGGTCCTGATGAAATGATGGATGCTATCGAAAAAGTATTGCCTGAGCTTGGTATTGAACGTAGCAAAATTCACACTGAACGTTTTAACACTGGTAGCACCAAAAGAATAAGTGCTGAACAAATTGATCGTCGTCAGGAAGAAAGGGTCAATATTATTCTTGATGGTCGTGAGTTGATCATTGATGTGTCAAAAGAAGATGACAGCATTTTGGATGCAGCTTTACGTGCAGGTGCAGATTTGCCTTATGCCTGTAAAGGTGGCGTATGTGCAACGTGCAAATGTAGGGTACTTGAAGGTCAAGTCGAAATGGCAATTAACTATAGCCTTGAACCTGAAGAAGTTGAAAAAGGTTATGTTTTAAGTTGTCAGGCACGTCCAACAACACCCAATGTTCGATTAAGTTTTGATGAATAACTTGAAAATAATTGAATCAATGGGAGGCATGAGATGGCGTTATTAAAAAGCACAGTCGTAAAATCAGGAGTGATGCTGGTAGAGCTGAATCGACCTGAAAAGCGTAATGCATTGAATAATGCAACTTTAACAGAATTATCAGAATTATTGCAAAAATTGGATATAGATCCCAATGTTCGCAGTGTTGTCATTACAGGAAATTTGCAATGCTTTGCGGCAGGAGCAGACTTAAATGAACTCGCTGCGTTGGATGTGGTATCCATTCAACAAGACCCACGTCCTAAATTGTGGAAGAAAATAGACGAATTTTCAAAACCTCTGATTATGGCAGTCAATGGTTTTGCTTTTGGTGCAGGTTTCGAGTTGGCATTGCATGGTGACATTGTGTTAACAGGTGAAAATGCACAATTTGCACTGCCTGAAATTGGTTTAGGGATGTTACCTGGTGCAGGTGGCACGCAACGTTTAGCGCGTTTAGTAGGACAACAGTTAGCCATGCGTTGGGCAATGACAGGCGAGCGAGTGACCGCACAAACTGCGTTGCAATATGGCATTAGCAGTCAAGTTTGTCCCACTGCTTTGACTGTAGAGTACGCGATTGAACTTGCAGAAAAAATTGCTCGCCAAGCACCTCTTGCGATTGCAGTCATTAAGCAATCTTTAAAATCAATTCATGAAGTAACGTTAAGCCAAGGTTTAAAGCAAGAACGTCAACATTTTGTCTGGCTTGCAGCAACTCAAGATCGCCAAGAAGGCATCAAAGCATTTTTTGAAAAAAGACAACCCGAATTTAGAGGTGTGTGATGGATTACCAAACAATTATTGCTGAAGAAAAAAATGCAGTGGGTTATTTAACATTTAATCGCCCAAAACAGCTCAACAGTTTTAACGAAATGATGCATAAAGAAGTATCAAGTGTACTTAAAACTTGGGCAAAAGATTCAAATATCCGTACAGTGGTGATTTCGGCTGAAGGACGAGGATTTTGTGCAGGGCAAGACTTAGGTGATCGTGTTGTAGACCCTAATGCAGATGCACCTGATTTAGGACTTTCGATAGAAACTTACTATAACCCTTTGATTAAACTGATTACTGAAATGCCAAAACCTGTGATCTGTGCAGTGAATGGTGTTGCGGCAGGTGCAGGTGCCAATATTGCTTTAGCATGTGACATTGTAATTGCTGCAAAATCTGCATCATTTATTCAGGCATTTTGTCGTTTAGGCTTAGTCCCTGATTCTGGCGGCACGTGGTTTTTACCGCGTTTGGTGGGTCGTGCTCAAGCGATGGGTTTGGCAATGCTTGGCGATAAAATTGCAGCAGAGCAAGCAGTAGAGTTGGGCATGATTTGGCAGTGTGTTGAAGATGATCAGTTAAAAGCTGAAGCTGAAAAAATGGCAGAACATCTTGCTAAACAACCCACTTTTGGCTTGTCGTTAATTAAAAAAGCGATTCATGCAGCCGCAGATAATAACTTAGATGATCAACTGATTTTAGAACGTGATTTACAACGTTTAGCAGGTCGTTCAAGTGATTATAAAGAAGGTGTACAAGCATTTATGCAAAAACGTACCCCTGAATTTAAAGGATGCTAAAAAATGAAAATATTCAATTTACAGCAGGCAAAAGTTGCTGTGATTGGTGCAGGAACGATGGGAATCGGAATAGCACAATTAGCAGCAATGAATGGTCATACTACTTATATATTTGATTTGGATATTGAAAAAACCATAACTGCATTTTCACAACTCAGAATCCAACTCGAAAAACGCGTGCAATTGGGAAAAATGACTCAAGCATCCGTTGATACAACATTGGGTAATATTCAGGTCGTTGCAGATTTACAGCAGTTAGCAAATGCCGATTTGATTATTGAAGCTGTGGTGGAAAAGAAAGAAGTCAAACAAAGTTTATTTCAACAACTTGCTGAAATTTGTTCTGAACATACCATTTTTGCTTCAAATACCTCTTCGATCTCAATCACAGCAATTGCATCTGGTATTTCTCAGTCTGAACGTGTGGTTGGATTACATTTTTTTAATCCAGCACCAGTCATGAAGTTAGTTGAAATCGTAAAAGGATTAAAGACTTTACCTGAGATTGCAGAAGCGCTCGCTGTCTTGATGCAAAGCTGGCATAAAGTTCCTGTCATGGCGAAGTCTACACCAGGATTTATTGTCAACCGTGTTGCACGCCCTTATTATGCTGAAGCTTTTCGAGCATTACAGGAAAATGTGAGCTCACCTGAACAACTTGATTTTATCTTACGTGAGTGTGGTGGTTTTGCCATGGGCGCTTGTGAGTTAACCGATTTAATTGGGCAAGATGTAAACTTCTCTGTGACACAAAGCGTATATCAGGAATTTTTCTATGAACCACGTTATCGTCCATCTTTAGTTCAAAAAGAATTGGTTGATGCAGGTTGTTATGGTCGTAAAAGCAGTCAAGGCTTTTATGATTATCGTCAAGAAAAACGTAGACCTGAATATATTTTACCTGCATTAAAATCTGAACTCAGCACGAGCGTTAAAGTGCAAATTTCAGGACAATGGTTACACGATACAGGACTTATTCAGCGACTCAAAAATACTTCAAGTGTCAATTCTGTGCAGATCCAATCAGAAATAGACAAAATTCTGATTGATGACATTGCAGTGATGTTGACGCAAGGTCAATCAGTGATGATTGAATATCCACAAGAAAAAGTTGTTTTGATGGATTGGTTAGCAAATGCCACGACAGCAAAAGCAGTAGTGCTAACCGCATCTCCACGCTGTACAACTGCTGATTGTGACAAAGTCAGCCAGTTATTTGCAGCATTGGGAGTGACCAGTATCTGGGTGAAAGATCATCCTGCATTATTTGTAATGCGTAGCATCGCAATGTTGGTCAATGAAGCATGTGAAGCTGTATTACATGGCATTGCAACTGAACAAGATATTGATGCTGCAATGAAATATGGTGTGAATTATCCGCAAGGTCCATTTCAATGGGCAGCACAAATCGGGGCGACTCAGATTTTAACAACGCTTGAAAATCTATACCGTCTTTATGGCGAAGAACGTTATCGTCCAAGTCTGTATTTACGTAAAAAAGTGGCGCTTCAATCTGTGAAAAAACCACAAGATGTTGAAACACAAACATTAAAACAAGCAGGTTAAGGAGTACATGATGGAACAAGTCTTTATTTGTGATGCGATTCGTACTCCAATAGGGCGTTATGCTGGTGCTTTAAGCAGTATTCGTACAGATGATTTAGCAGCTTTACCGATCCAATACTTAAAACAACAACATCCTGATTTACCTTGGCAGCAGGTAGATGAAGTAATTTTAGGTTGTGCCAATCAAGCGGGTGAAGACAACCGTAATGTGGCGCGTATGGCAAGTTTGTTGGCAGGTCTACCTGAAACTGTTCCTGCAATTACAGTCAATCGTTTATGTGCTTCGGGCTTAGATGCGATAGGTTTTGCAGCACGTTCAATTAAATCAGGTGAAGTACACTTTGTATTAGCTGGTGGTGTTGAGTCGATGAGCCGAGCACCTTTTGTACAGTCTAAACCTGAAACCGCTTTTAGCCGCACACCAACTATTTATGATACAACCATTGGTTGGCGTTTTATTAATCCAAAATTTAAAGCGAGTTTTGGGGTCGATAGCATGCCTGAAACGGCTGAAAATGTGGCTGAAAAATATCAAATTAGCCGTGAGGATCAAGACTTATTTGCCTATAACAGTCAGCAAAAAACAGCACAAGCTCAGCAAAAAGGTATTTTTGCAGAAGAAATCATGTCTGTCGAAATTTTTGATCGTAAAAAAAATAGTATTTTAGTGACACAAGATGAACATCCTCGTGCTGATACAGCATTAGATGCATTAGCCAAACTGAAAGCACCATTTCGTAAAACAGGTGGTTCGGTCACAGCAGGCAATGCTTCTGGTGTCAATGATGGTGCTGCTTGTGTGTTATTAACGAGCGCAAGTTTTGCTCAAACACATCAACTCATTCCGCTAGCAAAAATTATTGCGACAGCAAGCGCAGGTGTAGAAGCGAAATACATGGGTATTGGTCCAGTGCCTGCTGTAGAAAAAGTTTTAAAACTCGCAGGTTTAACACTAGAGCAAATAGATGTTATTGAATTAAATGAAGCTTTTGCTGCACAATCTTTGGCAGTAATGCGAGAGCTAGGTTTAAAAGATGACGATGCCCGAGTGAATCCTAATGGTGGTGCAATTGCGCTGGGACATCCTTTAGGGATGAGTGGCACACGTTTGGTCATCACAGCAATGAAAGAGTTAAAACGCCGTAATGGAAAATACGCACTTTGCACCATGTGTGTGGGTGTAGGACAAGGTGTGGCATTGATTTTAGAAAATGTAAATGAGTGCAGCGATAAACGCTGAGACATTACAGACAAGGATATAAGTAACAGCCAATGGATGGCTGTTCAGGGAGATAAAAGATGAATAATAATGCTTTGGAACATATTGAAACTGCTTCGATTGATGAATTACGTCATGTTCAATTTGTCCGTATGAAAAAAACTTTGGAACATGCGTATAACAATAGCGCAGTGTATCGTAAAAAGTTTGATGAGGCAGGTGTACATCCTGATGATTTTAAAACATTGGCAGATTTAGCAAAATTTCCTTTTACCACTAAAAAAGATTTACGTGATAATTATCCTTTTGGTATGTTTGCTGTACCACAAGAACAAATTGTGCGTGTACATGCCTCATCAGGTACGACAGGGCAACCAACGGTGGTCGGTTATACGCAAAATGATATTCAAATTTGGTCTGATGTCGTGGCACGTTCATTACGTGCAGCAGGTTTAACGAACAAAGATATTATTCAAGTATCTTATGGCTATGGTTTATTTACTGGTGGTTTAGGCGCACATTATGGCGTAGAACGCTTAGGTGCTACCGTGATCCCAATGTCAGGTGGTCAAACAGAAAAACAGGCACAATTGATTCATGACTTTAAACCTACTGCTTTAATGGTCACACCATCTTATTGCTTAAACATTATAGAAGCTTTAGAACGTAAATATGGCACAGCACGAGATTGTTCAATTAAAACTGGCGTATTTGGTGCAGAACCATGGACCAATGAAATGCGTAAAGAAATTGAGGATCGTTTAGGAATAGATGCACTTGATATTTATGGTCTTTCTGAAGTTATGGGACCCGGTGTTGCAATGGAGTGTTTAGAAACTAAAGATGGTTTAACCATTTGGGAAGATCACTTTTATCCTGAAATTATTCATCCTGAAACGGGTGAAGTTTTGGCTGATGGTGAACTCGGTGAACTTGTTTTCACAACCATTACCAAAGAAGGTATGCCTGTAATTCGTTATAGAACACGTGATTTAACGCGCTTATTAGCAGGTACAGCAAGAACAATGCGTAGAATGGATAAAATTGTCGGGCGTAGTGATGATATGATGATTATCCGTGGCGTCAACGTTTTTCCATCACAAATTGAAGAGCAAATTTTACATATTCCACAATTATTGCCAAATTACGAAATTCAAATTTGTAAACAAGGTCATTTAGATGGATTACATATCCGTGCTGAAATGCGTAGAGATACTGAACATGAACTGATGAACCAACTTTGTACTCAATTAAAAAATAAGATTAAGACCATGGTCGGAATTACGGTAAGTGTAGAATTATTAATGGAAGGAAGTTTGCCACGTTCTGAAGGTAAGGCTCAGCGAATTTTTGATATTCGTCAACCTATTTCAGAAAATTACAAATCAGCTTAAGATGTTAAGCTGATTATTAAGTTGCAATGGATGACAGGATTTAGGACGTTATGAATCTAAAATTAAAGCAAGCAATTGATGAATTCATTGCAACTGAAGCATTAAGTGGTACATCACTCATCATGACGGTATTTGGTGACAGCATTTATCATCATGGTGGAATTATTAGCCTTGCGAGTCTCATTCAATTAATGGATGTTTTCGGACTCAATGAACGATCTGTGCGAACCGCAGTTTTTCGACTTGTACAAAATGGTTGGTTGGTATCAGAAAAAATAGGGCGTACAAGTTATTATCGAGTGACTGAAAGCAGTCGACAACGTTTTATTTTAGCCGATGCAAAAATTTATAATTTTAATCATATCGAATGGGATCAAAAATGGGATTTGGTTTTACTCAGTTCAGTCGAAATTGAAGCGAAGCAAGTTTTAAAGAAAGAACTGGAATGGTTGGGTTTTGCAAATATTGCAAGCAATGTCATGGCTTATCCAGGTTGTGATCATTTGAAATTACAGAATTTACTGCTTAATTTAAATATGACTGATCAAGTTGTAATTTTTAAAGCAGAAACTTTACAGTTATGGCAAGAGTCCTATCCTACGATTAAACGAATGGTTGAAACAAATTGGGCGATTATCGAACTACATGCACGATATGAGAAGTTTATCCAAGATTTTCGTGAATTTTTAAATTTGGTTGAAAGTGCTGATGATCTTGATAGTATGCAAGCTTTTCAAATTCGTACCTTATTGATTCATCAATTCCGCCGTATTTTACTTAAAGATCCAGATCTACCATTTGAGCTGTTACCTTCAAATTGGTTGTCTTTAAATGCTCGTAATTTAAGTAGTAATTTGTATCAATTGGTGATTACGGCAGGTGAAGAATATTTTATGGAATATGCACGTACTTCAGAAGGTTCAATGCCGCCTGTACATCCTCAGTTTTATAAACGTTTTGGGGGATTAAAAGTTGAAGAGTCATATAGTTAAATAGATTTTTAATTAAAAATTTTTTTATAGATAATGGAATATTTATATGCCTTGTTATGCAATAGATAATGTGATTCCTGTCGTGAGTCCTCAAGCATTTGTTCATCCAACTGCTGTATTAATTGGTGATGTGATTATTGAAGAAGGGGTCTACATTGGACCATTTGCTTCATTAAGAGCTGATTTTGGACGTATTCATATCAAAAAAAATGCCAATGTCCAAGATAATTGTGTAATTCATGGCTTTCCAAATAGTGTTACTTTGGTTGAGGAGTATGGGCATATTGGTCATGCTGCTATTTTGCATGGTTGTACGATTGGCAAAAATGTTTTAGTTGGAATGAACAGTGTGATTTTGGATGAAGCTGAAATTGGTGAAAATACAATTATTGGTGCAAATAGTACTGTAAAAGCAAAAGCGATCATTCCTGCTCATGTTTTAGCGTTAGGGAGTCCTGCAAAAGTGCTACGTCATTTAGAGCCTAAAGAAATTGCATGGAAACGCAGAGGAACTGAAGAATATATTGATTTAACAGCCCGTTGTTTAAATACTTTGCAGGAAGTTCAACCTTTAGATCGCTTAGATCATCGTTTGGACTATACTACTTTTGACAGAAAACATGAGCTTAAAAATAAAATATAAATCCTTTAAAATTTAGCTTGATAGACTTCTAATATAGAATTTAAAGGTAGCATTTAAATGGTAATATTTAAAAAATATTCATCTGAAAATGCTACCAATTTTTTTATTTTTTCATTCATTATACTTTTTGCATAAATGCGCTTGGATTTTTTTCTGTTACACGTTGAAAAGCACGTGTAAAAGCTGAAATAGATTGGTAGCCCACTTGCTCAGCACAATTTTGTAAAGGTACTCCCTGATTTAGCAACTTTTGTGCAATTTGTATTCGGTAGTACAACAAGAATTTTGTAGCAGAAAAACCAGCAACATCAGTAAAATATTTTGAAAAAGTAGCACGTGAAATATTACAACGTTCAGCCATTTCAGTGAGTGACCAATCATGCTCAGGTCGTGAAATAATTTCCAAAATGAGCGGGTAAAGTACAGCATCATTAAATAATTGCCATAACTTAATTTGTTTGTTGTTCGGATTATTTAAAATATGGCGCATTAAATAAAAAAATAAAATACTGGTTAAACGTTCGATTAAGATTTCTGAGGCTGTATTTTTCTCAGGCTGCTTGGCTTGTTTCACTTCATTACGAATGAGTTCAAAAATATGAAAACATTCAATTAATGTATGATCATTTTGACGTAATACAATATATGAAGGTAAGGCTTCTAAGAAGAGTTCAGAGAGTTTTGAACGAAAACTAAAAAAACCACATGCTAAATGGGTTGAACAGTTCAGTACAGTACCAGATTTTGTATTCGCTAAATTTCGGTTAAGTTGTTGTAGAGAGGGTGCTGTGCGTTGAGATGCATCGGTAATAATAAAAGGTAAGTCACGCAATAGAAAAACTGCATCACCTTGATATAAATGAATATAATCTTGTTGTTCTAAAAAATGAAAATGACAATCTTCTTCTAAAACTAAATGAAAACTTGCATAACCACTGCCTTGAATAGATGTTGACCACTGCTCATGATAACGACTTAGATGCTGTAAAGAGGTTTCAATTTCTAAACTCTCCATAAACCAGCTTAGCATTTTTTCAGAATTATTAAGCATAAAAACTTCCAATTGTTTAGACGAAAAAGCATTTTTATAGAAGAAACAGTATTGAGTGAATATAGCAAATCTCTAACACTATGTACTCTACTTGGAGTAAATCAGATGACAAATTTTCAACCTTTAACCATTGAACAAGCCCCTGAACAAGCAAAACAACGTTTAAGCAATGCTGAAAAAGCGAATGGTTTTAGTTCAAATTTATTGGGTGTTTTAGCGTATGCCCCAACCGCTTTAGAAACTTACCAAACGGTATCTGAAATTAACTCTCGTTCAAGTTTAAATGTCCAAGAACGTGAAGTTGTACAATTGGTTGCAGCAACAGACAATGGTTGTACTTTCTGTGTCGCTGGACACACTGCTTTAGCAAAAAATAAAGCCAAGTTATCACCTGAAATTGTAGAAGAATTACGTGACCAAGCTGCATTATCTGATACAAAATTAAATGCATTATCAACTTTTTCTCGTCAAGTACTTTTAAATAAAGGTGCTGTTGATGAGGCTGAGATTCAAGCTTTTTTTGCAGCAGGTTATACACAACAGCAGGCATTAGATGTGATCTTAGGATTAAGTTTGGCAACCTTATGCAACTATGCAAATAGTTTGGCTCGAACAGAATTAAATAGTCAACTTGCTGCACATCGATGGGAACCCAAAAATGCTTAATTCCAATCTGCTTGCGTGGTTAGAAAAGCATGCTGAGGAATTAAATGAAGGCGAAGCAAGAGCAAGTCTTGTTTTGCTTCATCAACTGGGACAAGCTGATGTTTTTCGTCAGGGTGTACCAGAAACTTTAGGTGGAACAGGTACTCACCTTAAAGATGCCATTCTTAGCATTGCAGAAATTGCGGAATATTCACTTACTGCTGCTTTTGTGAGTTGGAGCCAGCGTACATATATTGAATATTTAATGACTTTGGATTCAGCTTTATTTGATCAATTACAATTTTCAGATTTATTAGCTGGAAAATATGCAGGTGCTACAGGTCTGTCTAATGCCATGAAATTTTTATCAGGCTTAGAAGCATTACAGATTGAAGCCGAAGCTGTTGAAGGGGGATGGAAACTTAATGGTAAATTACCATGGGTAACTAATTTTCATCCTCATGGGTTTAGTGTGGCAGTTGCAGCACAAACCAATCAAGGGGCTATTTTGCTTTTAGTGCCGTCAAATAGAAAAGGTTTTCAACGTTTACCGAATCTAGAGCTAATAGCACTACGAGGTAGTTCAACAGCAGCGGCTGAGTTACAAGATGTTTTTGTGCGTACAGATGAAGTATTGAGTTTACAGGCACAAAGCTATTTACCTCAAATACGTCCAGCATTTTTAGGCTTACAGTGCGCTTTAGCGATAGGTTTAATTCGACGTAGTCTAAAACAAGTGATTGCTAAAAAGCATTCTGCATTAGTTGAACAACAGATCCATGAAATTCAAAGTAATTTAACGGATTTATGTACACAGCTCTTTACTGGATTGGATTCGGGTGCATTTGTTGAAAATGCACAAGCTTTATTTCAAATTAGAATTAGCCTCAGTCGGTTAACACAACAAGCAATCCAGTTGGAATTGTGTAGTACGGGTGGGAAATGTTATTTATCTCCCTATGAAGCAGGATTTACTCGACGTCTTAAAGAGGCTGCATTTATACCTATAGTTACGCCTAGTGTTTTGCAATTACAAACTGAGCTTTCAAAAACAAGGGTATAGTCGAAATGAGTCAGCCAATTTTAACGGTGGAACAGCTACAAATTTGCCATGCTGGACAATCTCAAGCGGTATTAGATCAAGTCGATTTTGAGATTAGGCAAGGTGAAATTATTAGTATATTAGGACCCAGTGGAGTTGGGAAATCAACACTTTTATCTGCTTTGGCTGGCTTACATTCAACACAAAAAGGGCAAATACAGTTATTGGGTCAGGCAATTGAAACTCAAAAATCTGAATTGGCATTTATGTTTCAACAAGCTGTGCTATTACCTTGGCTCAGTATTTATGAAAATGTTGCATTTGGGCAAAACTTCAAACATCAAGCATCTCATCCTCCTGCATATATTAAACAGCGTGTAGAAAATGCTTTAGTTCGAGTCAAACTTGATCATGTATCGCATGCAAAACCAAACATTTTATCTGGTGGAATGGCGCAAAGGGTCGCTTTGGCTAGAGCATTGGCAAAAATGCCAAAACTTTTACTCTTAGATGAACCTTTTAGTGCTTTAGATGAATTAAACCGTAGCCAACTCCAGCAGTTATTGATTGAACTTGTTCATCGTGAAGAAATAGGCGCTGCGGTTATGGTTACACACGATATTGATGAAGCTTTACTGATTTCAGATCGTATATTTTTCTTATCAGGTCAACCTGCAAAAATTAATCAAATTTGGACTTTAGGCTTAAATAAAGACCGTGATTTATGGGCAGATGAATTTTCAAATATTCGAAATAGTATTTTAAAAAGTTTACATCAGCATCAACTTAAAACTCAACAGAATGCTTAAAGAGAAACCGTTATGTGTGATGATGATTTTAATTCCTCGCGGCGTGATTTTTTAAAACTTATGGGATTATTTGCAGGTACGCTTGCTTTGCCTATACAGCAAAGTTTTGCACAAAAACCTCAAGAAACCATGCAAAATAAAACAGTTCGTATTGGTTATATTCCGATCACAGATGCAACGCCGTTATTGGTTGCTTATCAAAAAAAACTTTTTGAACAACAAGGTCTAAAAGTTGGTCCTCCGATTTTATTTAGAAGTTGGGCGCAATTGATTGAAGCTTTTTTATCAGGCAACATCAATGTCATTCATTTATTGTCACCCATGGCGATTTGGACACGCTTTAGCAGTCGCTTTCCTGCAAAAA
Source organism: Acinetobacter sp. R933-2 (assembly GCF_030325485.1). Lineage (NCBI taxonomy): Bacteria > Pseudomonadati > Pseudomonadota > Gammaproteobacteria > Moraxellales > Moraxellaceae > Acinetobacter > Acinetobacter sp. R933-2. The sequence continues at coordinate 58,990 of NZ_JACAIJ010000014.1, read as the reverse complement.
TTGTCGCTTGGAATCATATCGGTGGTTCAGCATTAACTGTTTCACCCAAAATTAATCAACTAAAAGATTTAGCGGGTAAAAAAGTTGCTATTCCTTTTTGGTATTCAATTCACAATGTCGTATTACAAGAAATGTTACGTGCAGAAGGGTTGAAGATTGTCACAAAGCAAACAGAAAAACTGGCAGCAGATGAAGTCGGTATTATTGTTTTAGCCCCTTCTGATATGCCACCTGCGTTACTGAGTAAACAAATAGCAGGTTATTTGGTTGCTGAACCTTTTAATGCGATTGCAGAACATCTAAAAATTGGAAAAATTTTGCGTTTTACAGGCGATATTTGGGATAAACATGCGTGTTGTGTTGTATATATGCATGAAAAAGATTTAAAACAATATCCTGAATGGACGCAAAAGGTTGTTAATAGCATTGTTGAAGCCCAACACTGGTGTCGAAATCATCGCGCTGAAACAGCACAATTAATTTCGAGGGAGCATAAACCTCGGCTTACTCCCCATATCCATGCTGTAATTGAAAAAGTGATCAATCCTAAACCAGAACAAGCGTTGGTTTATCAACGTTCAGGTGCGATAAAACATGTGAAATGGAAAGAGCAACGTATTGATTTTCAACCTTATCCTTTTGAAAGTTATATGATTGAACTGATTAAAAGAATGAGAAACACGCAAGTTGAGGGTAATACTTTATTTTTAAAACAATTGAATCCAACTTTAGCCGCCAGAGATATTGTTGATGATCGATTTGTCAAAAAAGCGATTTTACGTTTGGGCGGAATGAAGGTTTTTGGTTTACCTGAGCAGTTTAATCGTCAGGAGATTTTTCAGTTATGAACAATAAAAAATTACCAAATTGGCTCTATCATGTTTATGGGCTAACTGGGCTTATCGCATTTTTCATGATGTGGTGGGTTTTAGGTTTGCAAATACCAGAAGGTTTTTTTCAACAATTTACTTTAAATTCAACTTTATTAAAACTTATAGGATTGGTTCAAGATCCTGAAACTTATACACATATTGCTATGAGTTTAAAACGTATTTTTATTGGATTATTTTATGCTTTACTTATAGGAATTCCGATAGGGTTATTGATTGGGCAAAATCAAAAAGCAGATGCACTTAGTTCACAAATTTTTCAATTTTTAAGAATGATTTCTCCTCTATCTTGGATGCCAATCGCTGTTATGATCTTAGGGGTTGGAGATAAACCAATTTACTTTTTACTCGCATTTGCTGCTGTTTGGCCGATTATTTTAAATACAGCAACTGGCGTAAAAAACGTTAATCCTCAATTTTTAAAACTTGCACAAAGTTTAGATGCAACGTCACTAGAAGTATTGCGGCATATTATTTGGCCAAGTGTTCTTGGGCAAATTTTAGTTGGTTTACGTCTTGCGATTGGAATCGTCTGGATTGTGCTTGTCCCAAGTGAAATGTTAGGCGTCAGCTCGGGATTAGGTTATTTTATTTTAGATGCACGTGATCGTTTAGATTATACAGAGTTGTTATCTATTATCTTAATTATTGGATTAATAGGTTTTATTTTGGATCGTGCGGTCATCTTTTTACAAAAAAGATTTGCTGCTGTATAAAATTGATTTTGAATTTAAGTTAGCCTTAAATAGATTGAATTAAATTCAAATGATTTTAATTCAATTTTTTAAGTTCGATATATTGAGCAGAATATAGCCCAATTTCAAATAAAAACCACATCGGAATTGCTAAAAATAACATACTAAAAATATCAGGTGGCGTAATAAGCATAGCAATAAAAAAACAGAAAACAATAATAAATTTACGCTTTTCAATCATCGTTTTTCGGTCAACGATATTACCTATAATAAGTGTGATGATGATAATTGGGATTTCAAAACATAATCCAAAAATAAAAAATAATTTCAAACAAAAACTAAGATAACTATTAATATCGGTCATAGGTTGAATGACTTCAGGAGCGGCATGCATAAAAAAGTATAAAATAGAAGGTAAAACAATAAAATATGCAAATGAAATTCCAATATAAAAAAGAAATAAACTTGTAATTAATAAATATTGAATCAAACTTTTTTCTAATTTATATAAAGCAGGACGTATAAATTTCCATAAGCAATATAACAAAAAGGGTAAAGAAATTAAAAATGCTAAAAATAAGCTTAATTTAAAAGGTGCTAAAAATATTGTAGTAATATCTGTGGCAATCATCTGGCTATTTATTGGCATTTGCGCAATTAATGGCGTTGAAAATACCGTATAAAGTTGTTTAGAAAATGGTAAGAGTGAGATAAAGACCACACTTATACAAATACTCATATAAATTAAAGCTTTTCTTAATTCAGTCAGGTGAGAAAAAATATTCTTTAATTTTTCTGATGTTGCATGATTAATATTTTTGCTTGGATTCATAAAACTGACCAAATTTGAAGTTTAAAAAACTATAACTATGCGGGAGGAAATGATGATAAGTCATTGTATTGGATAAGGGTTTTAAAGCTAAAATTTCTTGATGATAAAAATAGGGAAGAAGTTGGTAAGGTAAAGAGTCATGTGATTGAGCGTTTATTTTTTCATGTAAGCGAAGTTCTAAAGCATGAATTTTACTGATTTCAGTTTCAAGTGTTCGCTGTAATTGATCTAATTTTAATTCACGTTCTAAATCAGTCTGAAGGTGTCGAAATAATGATTTAAATTGGTGATAAAATTGATAAGATGCTTTGAATAATTTAATTAATTTTTCTGGTCCTAAAAAAATAAGTGCAAAACCAAGAAAAAATAATAATTCAAATAAACCGATATTGAACATAAAATAGTGCTTTTATAGAATAGGGTATATTAATTTTTATCCTTTGGTTTTGTGGATGAACTTTCAAGGTCATCATCATTGATAGATTTACGAAAATCTTTTAAAGCACCACCAAGATCTTTTCCTAAATTTTTTAATTTTGATGTTCCAAATAATAAAACTAAAACCAATAAGAATAATACGATATGCCCAATAGATAAACCTAACATAATATAGACCAAAAAATATTAAAGATTGTATTTTAACGAATTTTTTAATAAATAATTAATCATATAAAATGAAAAGTTAATCTGTTTATGTGATTAATTTTCTTTAATCATGAGTTTTATTGAGTAATAATTTTTTATTTTAATGCTTTGAAAAAGCAATCAATGGTATAAATAAATATGATTGATTGCTTATATTGATTTTAAAAATTAAAATTCATAGCGTAAACGAAATAAATCCATATCTGGTGTATTAAATGAATCTTGAGTAAAAAGATGCTCATAATCAAAACCAATACCTTTGTTAAAACGTACTGCTACACCTAAACCATTGTCTTTACGATAAAAATCACCTCCACTGGTATAAGAAAAATGATTTCCCATAAAATAGGGTCGTATTGATTGGATAATGTGCTGATCAATAGGAAGTTTATAGCCGACATAATATTCTAAACCATAAGATTCGGTATTTAAAAAATGATCAACACCTTGATTATTGTTCAGACTGAGTTGACGATTAGGATGAATGTTTTTATAAAGACCAGCACCGATACCAATCATCCAAGAATCTTTTAAAAAAAACAGAGAAGTGCCCATAATATCTTGTGTATAGCTTTTTTCTGTATCATTTAAAAGAGAAATTAAATCACTTTGAGTACGTTGCCATGCCATTGACCAAGTTAAATATGAGGTAATTTTCAAATCTGTTGCTAGAGCAAAACCATGCTGACGTTTATATTGCAGATTTTCGTTTGCTGCGGGATAGGTCTGATCCTTAAACATATAGGCAGCATACCAATTGAAGTGATCATTTATTTTCTCATAGCGTAAAGTTTTACGTGATGCTTCTGTACCATCATAAAAACTTTGTGTACTCCAAGTCGCAGGTTGCGCCAAAGGAGAATAATTCCATAGATCAGTTTTAATACCGACTACATCATAATAAAGGCTATTCATTTGCCCATATTTTAAGGTACCTAAATCAGCATCTTGAATACCAAAATAGAGTTGGGCCGTATCTAAACTTTGATCAGATTTTTGATAATGCCCATCCCAATCCAAAATTTTAGCAGGGTTAATATAAGTTTGATATCCAGCAATCAAATGTGTTTTTGCATTCATTTGATAGTCAGCATTCACATAAATACGACTTGCGGCACTATAGCCATTGCGTCGAGCTTTTTGTGAGCTATTACTGTCATTATATTCTTCAAAATTAAGTGCTTGTAAGCGAATACTGCCTGAAGTATTGAGTTGAAAATGGTCTTGATTGTTAAATACATGCTCTTGGTCAATGATATTGACTTGGGCATAGGCAATCGATGAGATCAATAGTCCAGAAATTGTTAAATAATGAAAAGGTAAATTCATTTAATTTAATCACTTATAATGACGCATTCATGTCAAAATGGTTAGGTGGTGAGATGTAAAAATTAACTTTTTAACCACCCATTCAATGACTCATATTGAAAAAAATAGCGTGAAAAACTTGAGTTTGAAAATATAAAAATCATTTGATTTTATAAATAAATGATTCATATGCTTTTCACATAATTTATCTTTCAAATCACGTTGAACAAAAAATAAAAAAAAGTAGGGCTAAAGCGTCAATATCATCCATGACCGCCTTTTTTAAGTATTCCTTGTAAAATGAGTAATTTAGGGTAAAGGTTCATTTATTTTAAGTTGTGCTTGAAATGAACCTTTACTGAAAAGATTTGAAGTATTTTTAATGCGTTATTATTTAGAGTAGACTAATTTTCCTCCAAAATAAGTTTGTAAAACTTCAGTATCTTTTAATTGGTGGGTTGGTGTATTAAATACATCTCGATCTAAAATAATAAAGTCAGCCTTTTTACCATTTTCAAGTGAGCCAATCATATTAGACAATCCAATGAGTTTGGCTGCATTTAAAGTGTAGGCATAAAACATATCTTTACGTTCTAAACGCTCATTGGCATTTAACACACCGTAGGAACCTTCACGAGTAATCCCTTGCTGAATAGATAACCACGGATTTGGAGGAGAATCAGGCCAATCACTTGCGCCAGCGATAATTGCTCCTGCTTTTTTCAACGATTGTACGGGATACATTAGCTCAAATGCTTTTTCATCAATATAAGGTTTTACAGGCGGAATGCGATATTCATCTGCGGCAGCCCATGCCAATTGCATCGATGGATAAACATTTAAAGCTTTGAATCGAGGAATATCTTCTGCACTGACCAGTTGCATATGAGTGATTGAATGACCAATATTACTTTGTTGCTTTTGACGTGCTTGTTCAACGGCATTTAAAGTTTCTCGCACTGCACGATCACCAATAGCATGGACATGAACGATTAAGCCTTGCTTGTCGAGCGCTGTGACCAACTCACCAAAATGATTTTCATCGACCAGTAATTCACCACGTTTGTTTGAGTTTTTATAAGGCTGTAAAACGGCAGCACTTTGCATTGGATATCTTAAAATACCATCTGCAAAAATTTTTACACCAGACATATATAAATGGTCAACATTTTGAAACTGTTGGCGGACTTTATTAATCACTTCAATATCTTTTGGTGTGCTTTTCGAATTCATAACCAAAAGTGCGACTACATGAGCGTTCAATTTACCTTGTTGCGATAAATTTTTATAACCTGGTAAAATGCCTACTGTTGTTTCAGTGGGTACGATAGAAAAAATGGAATCACTCGGAGTGACATTTGCAGCAGGATCCATCCATGCAGTAATACCATAGCGGTTGTTATAGGCAACAGCACGTTCAGTTGCCTGATCAACTTCTTGTTCAGTATATTTTGGTAAACTAGAAGATACTTTATCCCAAGCTGCATCTACTAATAAGCCATTTGGTTCGCCATTTTTAAGACGTCCATAATTGTGTTGCTCCGCTTTTGGCAAGCTTTCAATCATTTGCTTATTAATGCCTGCTTTTTTCAGTACAACATCATTTGCCCAGCCAGTATGATAATCACTGCCCATTAAAGCCAATGGTGCTTCATGCCATTGTTCTTGATTAAAACGTTGATTGAGTTCATCAGCATGTACCCATGCAGCGCCATTCACACCAAGTACTTTTAGTGTACCATCACTGAGCGTGAGTCCTTTTGTATGAAAATCATTGACCTTTTTTTCAATCTCATCGGTAGATAAAATTTCATCAAGCAAATCGGCAGAACCTAATTGAATCCCACCTAATACAGCATGACTATGTGAATCAATCATTCCAGGAAAAACGCTTTTCCCTTTTAAGTCGATAACTTGTGTGTTTTTATTAATTAGTTTTTTAATTGTTTGATTTGTACCAACAGCTTGAATGTGATCACCCTCAATTGCTAAAGCTTGCACATGCTCTTGTTGAGCATTTGCAGTAAAAATCTTACCATTGATCAGTACTAAATCTGTCGCTGCATAAGCGGATGGGAAAATAATACTACTGATTGCAAAAGATAATGCTTTATATAGAGGTTTCATGGGTTAAATCCTTAAAATAATGTTGAATATATTTATGTGGGTAAAATAAATATATTCTGTCCTTGGGGTATAAAAACTAATTAGAGCTTAATGTTTCAACTTCACTAACAGGAGATTCTTTCTCTTGGTTTTTTCTTATTTTTTTGAGTTTAAATTTATACCCAAAATAAAGTCCAATAAACCAAATAGGAGAAGCAACTAATGAAATCATGGTGTCATGATCAAATGCTAAAACAACGACTACAAATATAAGAAAGATTAAAGTAGACCAAGCCATAAATAATCCACCTGGCATTTTATATAAAGATGCAGCATGTAATTCAGGGGATTTTTTACGATACGCGATATATGCCACAATAATCATGGCAAAAGTAAAGATACATAAAATAGAAATAAAAGCGGTGACTATCGTAAAAGCAGTCATTACATTTGGAACAAGAAATAAAATAGAAGTTCCAATCACAACACAAATCATCGAAAACATCAGACTATTTAATGGAACTTTACTTTTAGAAAGTTTACTAAATATTGTTGGTGCATCTTTTTCTAGAGATAAACCGTAAAGCATACGGCTAGTTGCAAAAATACCACTATTTGCAGAAGATAATGCAGAAGTTGCTACAACAAAATTGACTAAACCTGCGGCAATCGGCAGTCCAATTAATGTAAACATTTCAACAAATGGACTTTTATCAGGTGCAATTTTAGACCAAGAAGTTACACAGATAATAAAAGCAAGCGCGCAAATATAAAATAAGACAATACGTAATGGAATTGAGTTAATTGCTCGAGGTAAAGCTTGATGTGGGTTTTTCGTTTCAGCAGCTGTTGTTCCAACAAGCTCAATACCCGTAAAAGCAAAGACGGCAATTTGAAATCCTGCTAAAAAGCCTGCCAAGCCATGCGGTAAAAATGACTCTTTTTCAAATAAATGTGAAACTGACGCTGTTACGCCACTTGGTGAAACAAAACTCGTACTGACCAAGTAAAGCCCAACAACTAAAAAGGCAATAATGGCAAAAATTTTGATGAGGGACAGCCAAAACTCAACTTCACCAAAAGTTTTTACTACAATAAAATTCAGTAAAGTTAAAATGATAATTGAAGTAAATGCAGGAATCCAAACAGGTAAGTCTGGATACCAAAATTGCATATAGCCACCAATGATAATGACATCTGCAATCGCAGTGACAACCCAGTTTAACCAATATGACCAACCAATAAAATAACCTGCTCCAGGTCCAACATAGGCGGTAACAAAGTCTGCGAAAGTTTTGTGGTTCAGGTTAGAAAGGAGAATTTCACCCATCGCCCGCATAACAAAAAATAAAAAGAAACCAATAATCAGGTAAGTAAATAAAACAGAAGTTCCAGAAACACTCAGTGTTTTTCCTGAACCCATGAATAATCCTGTACCAATTGCACCACCAATTGCAATCATTTGAATATGACGATTGGTTAATGAACGTTGAAGTTTATCTTCTTCTTCAGGGCTAATATGATTGCCTCCTAGAAGATCTCCTTCTAAAAATGGCTTACTATCATTTTTTTGCATCAATGATCACTCCAATTTATAACAAAGGTTATAAATATTTTGGCAATAAATGCTTTTTAAACCAGATATTATTTTGACTAAAATAATTTTTAGCTTGATATAATATTAAAAACTTAAAATCAAATATATTGGTCATAATTTAAATAATTTATATTCATTTTATTTAAAATATAATGAATAAATAAAAATTTTATGACGGTATTTTTTCAATTTCATTTAAACGGTTTTTTTTAAACATTTACTGTTTTGGTAAAAATATTAAAAAGGATCAATATAAATAAACATATAAATTTAGTTTATTACATTGCTGTATAACGGGTACGGCTTTGGTTTAGGATTCTTTTAATATTAATCCTGCTCTTAATCCAACCTTTACATCAGGGTTCGGAAATAAAATCCATATTCTTTCATTTTCAACAATATAATCTTGTTTATCTTGAGAATATAGAATTTCGCCCTGTGAAAAAGAGGTGAAATTTGGAGCATTAGCAGGGATATTTAGCTTAAAGCTATGATTATTTTTAATGATATTTTCAATGACACTAAAATATTTAGTTTTATTATTTTCAGTAGGACATAGGTTAGTTTGGCTCAAAAGCGCACGAAGCATGACATTTGTTGCTTCAAAATCTTCTAGATTATTGTGTGAAAAAGGCTGTGCTTTACCTAATTCAAGCGTACAACTTTGTGCATTAAATTGCTCACTGGTATAGCTCGTAAAGGTTTTCCCAGCACAATTATGGCTCACAATCGCATCTAATTGGGCAGCATTTAAGCTTTCTAGTAAAGTAGTGTTATAAGGCACTTTCTTTAAGGGCAAGAGTGCAAAAGTCGGGAGTAATGAAGTACGAATTGCGGTATGTAAGTCATAATGATAAAAATCTACATCATGATTTTGATGACTAAAAAAATCAGAAACAGTATTTTCAAGCTGAAAGGCTCTTTGTGTTTCTTGATCTTCATCTAAATGTACTCTGCCTCCGCAAAACATACGGTTGAGATCATTATTTAGATAACGAACACCTTGACGCATCGCTTCAGGATGCCCCAATATCATAAGAACCTGTTCTTTTAAATGTAATTTTCCTGTAATTAAATCAGTACAAATTTGATTTAAAATTTCAATAGGTGCAGTTTCATTGCCATGAATACCTGCGGATAATACAATGGCTTTTTGATAGGATTGGCGTGGGGTAAATTGAATAATCCCTTCGGCAATCCACTCCCACAGTAAGATCTGGTTTTCTCCAGATTTTTGCGATGGTTGCTCACCGCTCAATGTCAATTTTAGAAAATCATCCATAATTTTTTACAGCTCCATAGGTTAGGTTTGAAAAGAATAAATAGCTCCTAATGCCAAAATCTGAGTTAATTCATCTAAGGCAGTTTGAGTTTCGCTCATCAACTGAGGGTCGATGAGATCATGTATAGATAAACGATCACGATAATGTCGTTCAATCCAAGCATGAAGTTGGATAAACAAATGATCATTCAAAAAAATATGAGGATGAATAGCAGCATATTCTTGTGCATTAACAGCAACCCGTAAACGCAAGCAAGCAGGTCCACCGCCATTTTGCATACTTTCTCTTAGGTTAAAAAACTGAATGTTATCAATGGTTTTTTCTGCTAATAAATGTTGTTGTAAATAATTCCAAACAGCCTGATTTTGACGTGCTTCTTCTGGCAAAACTAAAGTCATTGTGCCATTTGGATGACTGATGATTTGACTATTAAATAAATAAGAATTGACCGCATCTTGTACACTGACTAGTTGCTCGGGTACTTGGATAATATTGAGTGAAATAGACTGTTGTTGTAATTGTTCAGTCAGTTGCTTTAAAACTTGATCTTGATTTAAAAAGGCTTTTTCATGAGTAAAAAGCACATTTTTATTATTTACAGAAATAACATCATTATGAAATACTCCTTGATCAATAACCTCAGGGTTTTGCTGTAAAAAACATACATTTTTTGCATTCAAACCATGTAAACGCGCAATCACTTGACTGGCTTCTAAACTTTGTCGAGCAGGATATTGTGTCGGTGTATGCTGCTGTTTTTGCGAAAAACTTTTGCCATAGACAAAAACCTCGACACCAGTTTGATCATAATCCTGACAAAACCGTAAATGATTTGCAGCACCCTCATCACCAAAAAGAGGAACATTTGGTAAAGCACGATGATGTACAAAATAATTTTCATCCTGAAAAATACGTTTAAAGATTTTTTCTGTGCTGTATTGTTCTAAATGACGATGATAATTCAAACATAAATTTGCAGGCGTAAAATGAATTTTCTGATCCTGCGTATCTGCCGATGGGCTTACTGTGGCTGCATTTGCAGTCCACATTGAAGATGCTGAATAAAGCGCAGATAAAATTTGTGGTGCATCTTGATACGCTTGTTCTAGACAATGATGGTCTGAACCTTGAAACCCGAGTCGATGTAATTCAGGCAAAATAGGACGATGATGGGGCGGTAATACCGCTTGTTTTAATCCTAAATCTGCCAAAGCCTTCATTTTCTCTAGACCTTGTTGCGCAGCTAGTCGAGGATTTGAAATTAAATGACGATGTTTAAATGAGGCTTCATTACCAAAAGATAGACCTGCATAATGATGCGTTGGTCCTACTAGCCCATCAAAATTTATTTCAAATCCTGACATTATGAATCACTCCAAATTAAAAGACTAAACCAGGCGATAATGTTTGTGGCAATGCAATATGATCACTTTCTAGTGATGCCATTGGCCATGCACAATAATCAGCAGCATAGAATGCACTTGGGCGATGATTGCCTGATGCACCAATACCACCAAAAGGGGCTGCGCTTGATGCCCCAGTCAAGGGTTTATTCCAGTTAACAATGCCAGCACGTGCTGAAGAGAGTAGTTGTTCATACAATTCGCGATTTGGAGAGATTAAGCCAACAGCTAAACCAAATTTAGTTTGATTGGCTAATTTTAAAGCATCACTAAAGTCATGATAACGATAGATTTTAGTGAGCGGTCCAAAATACTCCTCATCGGGAATATTTTCAATACCCGTTACATCCAAAATACCTGCACTCAGCAATGATGAATGGTCTTGCAATAAACGCATTTGAGCTAAAGGTTTGGCACCTAGCTGTATTAACTGTTCTTGAGCGGTTAATAATCCTGCTGCGGCTTGGGCTGAAATTACACCACCCATAAAAGGTTGTTCAGTCGCATTCCAAGTATCAATTTTTAAGTTTTTTGCCACTTCAACAAAACGTTGAATGAATCGATCACCAAACTCAGAATTTTTGACTAAAATTCGGCGTGCACAAGTACATCGTTGACCTGCCGAAATAAACGCAGATTGGATTGCCAGATGGACAGCCGCATCTAAATCAGTATTATCATCAATAATGAGTGCGTTATTTCCACCCATTTCAAGCGCAAGTATTTTCTCAGGCTGACCCGCGATTAATTTATGCAGGTGATAGCCAGTATTTGCACTACCTGTAAATAAAATACCATCTAATTCATGTGCTTCGGCTAAAGCTTCACCCGTACTACGCCCACCTTGAATTAAATTTAACACGCCATTAGGTAAGCCAGCTTGTTGCCAAATTTTGACGGTTTCTTCTGCTGTCCACGGGGTTAACTCACTTGGTTTGAAAACAATACAGTTCCCTGCAATTAAAGCAGGAATAATATGTCCATTAGGTAAGTGCCCAGGAAAATTATACGGACCAAAGACAGCCAAAACACCATGTGGACGATGTCGTAATGTGGCTTTACCATCAGGTAAATCTGTTGCTGTATCACCTGTACGTTGTTGATATGCGCGAATAGAAATAGCAGCTTTAGCAATCATAGATTGCACTTCAGTTAATGTTTCCCAGCGAGGTTTGCTGGTTTCTTGACTGATGACATTTGCTAAATGCTCTTGATTTTCTTTCAATAGAGCAACAAATTTCTCAACAATTTCAATACGAGAACTCAGTGATGTTTGTGACCAGCTTAAAAATTGTTGACGAGCAGCTAAACACGCACGTTGTACATCATCCACCGTTGCTTCTTGACCAAACCAAATGATCTCTTCACCAACGGGATTGGTTTTGACAAAGGTAGAACCCATTGCATTTGACCATTGTCCAGCAATAAATACAGAGCCTAAAGACATTATGCAGCCTCTCCTAGCGTATGATGTGAGAGTTGTTTAACGGCATCCTGTTCAGATACTCTGATCGAAAGGAGACGTACAACATCATGTTCTTGTACATTGAGTTGAGCTGCTTGTTGCTCAGTGAGTTGTAATACACCATCAACAGGTGCATGAAAAACTAAAATCGCTTTATAGTCTGCATAATGATCATTGGCGATCATGAGCGGGCTCGTCGTTTGCGTTTGGCTAATTTCAGAGACAATTTCTACAGTTGCACTTTGGCTTTGTTTTAAAGCACGTAAGTTTTCAACATCTGCTTCTAAGGTTGCGCCGCCATCAAAAATGTCAACATAGCCTTGAAAGCGTAAACCTTCTTCATGCAATAACTTACTTGCAGGAACAGTATTGGGATGTACCAAACCAATCACTTTTTGTGCTTCTACAGGAAGCATGTCGATATAAATCGGATAACGTGGCATTAACTCAGCAATAAACGCTTTTTGACCCGTACCACTTAAATAATCTGCTTGTGTAAATTCAATATTAAAAAATTTATAACCGACTGAATCCCAAAATGGAGAATGACCATTTTCATCTGAGTAGCCACGCATTTCTGCTACGATTTTCTTTTCAAACAGCGACTGAAAAGCTGCAATAAATAAGAAACGTACTTTTGATAAAAATCTTCCATTGTCATTTTTACGATAGTCTGGATCTAAAAATAACGTACAAAGTTCACTACAATTGGTATGGTCATTACTCAAAAAGAGGGTAGGTAATGATTTATATACCCCTAAAGCATTGGATGTATGTACTTGTGTGCCCACATGGAAGTTATACCAAGGCTCACTTAAACCTAATGCAACCTCAATACCACATAAACCAATGACTTTATTCATTTGAGTATCTTCAAGTACAAATAAATAGACTTGATCTGCTTTTTGGGTGATCCCTTGCACAGTGTCACAAGCACGTTGAATACGTGCCATCAACTTTTCTCTATGTGGTTGTAATGAAGTCAGACCAAAACCTGCTTTTTCAGCTAACTGGTAAATATCTTCTAAATCAGTTGTTTGGATGTAACGAATTAACATCATATATGCTTCCCGATGATATTACTGAAATTTTGCTAATGCGTGTTCAAAACGGAGTAAACCCGCATCAATATCAGCAAATGGAATAACTAATGATGGTGTGAAGCGTACAACGTCAGCACCTGCAACCAATGCAAGTAAACCTTCATCACCTGCTAAATTGACGATTTTTTTGGCTTGACCTTTAAACTCATCTTTTAATACACAACCTAAAAGTAAACCTTCACCACGGAATTCTTTGAAAATCGGATATTTTTGATTAATTTCAGCAAGACGTTGTACAAAATATTGATGACGTTCTTCTACACCCGATAAAACTTCAGGCTGATTAATAAAGCTAAAAACAGCATTTGCAACTGCACAAGCTAATGGATTACCTCCATAAGTTGTGCCGTGGTCACCCACTGAAAATTGATTGGCATAACGATTTGTGGTTAACATTGCACCAATTGGGTAACCACCACCGAGCGCTTTTGCTGTGGTTAAAATATCAGGGGTTACATCAGTATTCATATAGGCATATAACGCACCTGTACGCCCCACACCTGTTTGTACTTCATCAAAAATTAATACCGCACCGACTTCATCACAGCATTGACGTAATACTTTTAAGAACTCTGGATCTGCAGGAATAACCCCACCTTCACCCTGAATAGGTTCGACAATGACTGCACAGGTATTGGCATTGATGGCTGCTTTTGCTGCTTCTAGATCATTAAATGGAATATGACGAATACCTGCTGGAAGTGGTGCAAAATCTTTAGAATACTTTGGTTGACCACCTGCACTTACTGTAAATAATGTGCGACCATGAAATGAGCTTTCAAAAGAGATAATTTCATTTTTGTTTGGATTATCACTTAAGCTGCCAATTTTACGTGCTAATTTTAAAGCGGCTTCATTGGCTTCAGCACCTGAGCTACAAAAAAATGCTTTATCTGCAAAAGTATGATTAATTAATTGTTCAGCAAGTGCTAAAACAGGTTCATTGGTATAACCATTGCCTAAATGCCAGAGTTTTTTTGCTTGTTCCATCAAAGCATTTAAAGCAACAGGATGACAATGTCCCAAAGCATTTACTGCAATACCACCTGCAAAATCGATATATTCTTTTTCGTTTTGATCCCAAATACGTGAGCCTTCGCCACGAGTTAAAATAAACTCAGCGGGTGCATAAACGGGTACAATTAACTCATTAAAATTTTCACGATTTACTTTTAAATTTGCATTCATTTTGCTGTCTCTGATTAAGTTTAAATGGGAATAAATGAAGTATTAACCTGGGAAAATTCCACGTTCTTGACGTGCTTTTAAAATACGTTCACAGGCAAGGATGTAAGCGGCTGTACGTAAACTACAATCTTGATCGGTTGATTTTTGCCAAACATCTGCAATCGCATTGATCATGAGCTTGTCTAAACGTTCGTTAATTTCAGCCTCACTCCAAAAGTAACTTGACATATCTTGTACCCATTCGAAGTAGCTGACAGTTACACCACCAGCATTACAAATGACATCAGGAACAATCGTAATGCCACGCTCTAAACAAACATCATCAGCTTCAGGATGAGTTGGACCGTTGGCACCTTCTAAAATTAATTTTGCAGTTAAATGCTGAGCACGTTCAGCCGTAATTTGCCCTTCTAATGCCGCAGGAATTAAGATATCCATCTGTAGCGTCCAAAAATTTTCATTCGAAATTTCTTGTGCTTTAGGGAAACCTTTTACGCCTTTGTTGTGGTGGACATATTTTTGTAGTTCAACAACTTCTATTCCATTTTCATTAAAAATAGTGCCTGTATGGTCTTGTACAGCAACAACTTTTGCCCCAGCTTCTTCAAATAAATAAGCGGCTTCACTACCCACATTACCAAAACCTTGAATGGCAACTTTGCAGTCTTTGATCGCTAACTGAATATTTTTGGCAACTTCTACGCCTGTAATAAAGACACCGCGACCTGTGGCACGAACACGCCCAAGAGAACCACCCAAATGTAAAGGTTTTCCTGTTACCACACCTGTGACGGTATGACCTTTAATACTTGAATAGGTGTCCATCATCCAACCCATAATTTGTGGATTAGTACCCACATCTGGTGCAGGAATATCGACCTGAGGACCAATTAAAGGACCAATTTCACTGGTAAAACGACGTGTTAAACGTTCAAGTTCACGTGCTGATAATTCTGTTGGATCTACACTAATTCCACCTTTTGCACCACCAAAAGGTAAATTTAATGCTGCTGTTTTAATGGTCATCCATGCAGATAAAGCCATAACTTCTTTTAAATCAACATCAGGGTGATAACGAATACCCCCTTTACCAGGACCACGAGATAAATTGTGCTGAACACGGTAACCTTCAAAATGACGAATAGAGCCATCATCCATGACTATAGGTAAGTCTACGATTAGAGCGCGTTTTGCAACTTTTAATGTATTTACATAAGGTTGAATACTTTTTCCTAAATAAGGTGTCACGCGTTCCACTTGCGTTAAATAAGCTAACCAAGGATCATATTTCGATGCATTTGCCGATATAGACATTCTTTTTCTCTAAAAAGTTATGGTATAAGTTACACATTTTCCAAATGTGATACTTTGCTCAAATTTCCTGATGATTTGAACTAAGTTACTGAGTTGCCTCGAATAAGTAATATTATTGGCAATCAATTTGATTAAAAAAAGCTTTTAAATTGATTGAATTTTATTTATTTTTATCAAATTGCTTATTGAGTTTTTCAAAATGAACGAAACGGATAGTAAAATTCTAGGTTTACTCAGGGAAAATGCACGTATTTCAATTACTGAAATTGCAGAGAGAATTAGAAATTCTAGAGCAACAGTACAAAAACGAATTGAATATATGGAAACAACTGGGATCATTACAGGTTATACCGTAAGAATTAAACCCAATGTTGAGCGGAATCAGATCCAAGCATGGATGAACATCATGGTAGAAGGAAACAAAGCACAAGCGGTGATTGCTGAGTTGAGAATAGATCCTGCTGTACAACAATTGCATACAACCAATGGAAAATGGGATTTATTAGTTGAAATACATTCAGATAGTTTGCAAAATTTTGATGTGATTCTAGGGAGAATTAGAAAAATTTCAGGTATTTATAATACAGAAACCAGTTTGTTATTATCGACATATAAATTATAGAGATTCAAGTTTTTCAAATTTATTTAAAGCTATTGCTAGGTCAAGATTGATGATGAAAAACCTCGGGCTGATTGCCCGAGGATATACATGACTGGTATAAGCCATACAGCATAAAATGTCGTTTTGAGTGTTTTTTTATGTTGTCAATGCCTAAGTCCTATTGATATAAATTACTGATATAAATAGAAAAATGATGTAAAAATTTACATGGCATTCAAGGCTTCTTGAATATTTTGCACCATATAAATTAAGCGTGGACCAATTTCATTTTCCAATTTTTCCTGATCCACTAAATAGCTTGGTGCGCCACAATTAAAGACCAATAAACCATGAATCGGATGAATCATTGGTACGGCAACGGAGTTAACTTCTTTATGCCACTCACTTAAAGAGAGACAATAACCATAATTTTGATAGTCATAAAAAGAACGTTCCAAAGCCCGTTTGACTTTAGCCCAATCTTCTTTATGACGTTTTGCCAAGGCTTCTAAAATAAAACCACGTTCATTTTCAGTCATAGCTGCCAAGCAAGCACGTCCCATTGCTGTATTATGCAATGGAATAGTTGATCCAATTGGACGGCGCATGGTCAAATTTGATTCTGCTTGTACAACATCAAGATAAAGCATGGTCAAACGATCACGTGTTGCCATCGCAACAGGTGCTTGAGCATATTTTGCCATTTCTTCCATATAAGGACGTGCATGAATACGTGCTGAAATATTCGATAAAGACGCATAACCTAAGGCTAATACACCAGTATCAAGTGTGTATTTTGTAGAATTTGGTAATTGCTTTAAATACCCCAAAGAGACCAAAGTACTGCTAATGCGTGCTATTGTTGGTTTTGGTAAACCTGTAAGTTGTGACAGCTCCTGATTTCCTAATACCTGCGAAGATGGCGTAAAGCAGCGTAAAATTTCTAAGCCACGTGCCAGTGATGCAATAAATTGTGGATTATTTTCACGATGAATATGCGAAATAGGATCTAAACGAATCTCATCAAAATTTATTTTTTTTTCTATCAGCTCGGGTGCTGTGTCATCTTCAGGATACATAATATTCCAATATTTAAAGAATCATTGATTACTATCATAACAATAAATTTCGCTCTGCAAAACTTTTATCATAATTTATGCGTGTGTATCTTTATAGTGCCATGACCATAGGACAAATCAAGCGGTATTTTTCATACATAAGATGAAGGATTTTTTATCTGATTGGGAATTTTTTATGAACAATATTGAGTCATATTTAATGTTAAAAAATCAATCCATCCAAAATACTCTGATTATTGTAAAAATTTCGTATAGAGAAATTTAATTTTTATCTTAATTTTGCCTTAATAGGATCTAAAACTTTCAATTTATCTGTATATTAGGATGAAAGTGTAATTTAAAAGTTGTTTTTTATAAAAAAATAAGAATGTTTATTGTCAAAATAATATTAAATTGATATTATATTTTGTATAGCGAAATAATTGTTAATTATTGCATATAATCTAAAACTATTAATTCTACATGGAGTAGGAAATAAAAATGATTCGTGATGAAAAAATGATGGACCAACTGTTAGCAACAATACGAGATTTTGTAGACAATGAATTAAAGCCATTTGAACATGAAGTGGATGAAACAGATGCTATTCCAGATCAGATTGTACAGAAAATGCGTGATATGGGATTATTTGGACTGACCATCCCAGAACAATATGGCGGTTTAGGTATTACGATGGAAGAAGAAGTATTGGTCGCTTTTGAGTTAGGTCAAACGTCTGCTGCATTTCGTTCTTTAATTGGGACAAATAATGGTATTGGCTCAAGTGGTATTTTAATTGATGGAACAGAAGAGCAAAAACAAAAATATTTACCTCGTTATGCAAATGGTGAAATTATTGGTTCATTCTGTTTAACCGAACCAGATTCAGGTTCTGATGCAGCTTCATTAAAAACTTCTGCTGTTAAGGAGGGTGACTATTATATTTTGAAAGGAACGAAACGTTTTATTACGAATGCTCCACGTGCGCAAACTTTTACAGTCATGGCAAGAACCAATCCTGATATTAAAGGCTCAGGTGGAATATCTGCTTTTTTAGTTGAGGCGGGTACATCAGGGTTATCACTTGGAAAAATAGATAAAAAAATGGGACAAAAAGGTTCATATACCTGTGATGTTATTTTTGAAAATTGTCGTGTACATCAAGATCAATTGATTGGTGGTGTAGAGGGTGTTGGCTTTAAAACCGCAATGAAAGTACTGGATAAAGGGCGCTTACATATTGCAGCTTATAGTGCTGGTATGGCGGAGCGTATGTTAAATGATGCTTTAAATTATGCGATTGAACGTAAACAGTTTGGTCAACCTATTGCTAATTTTCAACTGATACAAGGCATGCTTGCTGATTCAAAAGCGGAAATTTACGCAGCGAAATGCATGGTCATTGATGCGGCACGTCGTCGTGATTTAGGTGAAAATATTAGTACAGAAGCTTCTTGTGCAAAAATGTTTGCGACTGAAATGTGTGGTCGGGTCGCAGATCGCTGCCTACAAATACATGGTGGGGCGGGTTATATTAGTGAATATGCTATAGAGCGCTTTTACCGTGATGTACGATTATTTCGCCTTTATGAAGGAACAACGCAGATCCAACAGATTATTATTGCACGTGACATGATAAGGACTGCTACAGACGGCGTTTTAAAATAATTTTTTTGTTTAAAATGAAAATTCACGCTAAGAATTTTTAAGCATAAATTTTTTTAAAGATAGGCACTTGAGTCACAATTTAATCATGACACAAGACTGAAGAACTCAACGTGCCTATGAACATATCACTTAAAATAATTTTGTATGATTTTTTGCTTAGATTTTAATTATGATTTTGATTTTGATAGAAATTTTACCCTTGATATTCAATAGTAATACTTAATGATAGAAAAATAAAAATACACAAAAATAAGATCTTTCCTCACCAACAATCAGATTGCTACTTTGCTTTTTTAACAAAAAGCAGAAGCTCAAAGACTTTTATCTTTGTTAAACAAAGCCTTTTCTCGCTTTTTACTTTTCTAACGCTTATTAATGGGTTCAGTTAAAAGTAAAATGTATCACGTATTTTTGCTCTTATTGAACATTTAAAGTCGATGTATTGGGATAGTTTTTATTGCTGCTATTAGACTTACGATGTTTATTCATCACCATAGAAACTATATTTTGCATTATGAAATATAGTCAAATATTGACGATTTTTACTGAATAATATTTAAAATTTTTTTTAAAAGTTAAAAAATAAAAATTTTAATTATTTTAATTTATTTAATATGTAATAAAATATTTCAAAAATAGTGAATTTATTTTAATAAATGTTATTTATAACAATATCTTATATTTATTTTTTGGTTTTTTAATAAATTTCGTATGACGAAATTATATAATTGATAATTGAAATTATTTTTCTTTTTGTCTATTTTGAAATTAGATACAACATAGAAATATTTCGAAGAAAACAAAGAAGGATAGCAAGATGAATGGACTCAAAGATAAGGTCATTATTGTGACTGGCGGTGCTGGTGGTATTGGTGGAGCGACTTGTAAACGTTTGGCTAAAGAAGGTGCCAAAGTTGCAGTCTTTGATATGAATTTAGATGCTGCACAGCAGATCGTAGATGAAATTAAATCCACAGGCGGTATTGCGCTGGCGATTGAATGCGATATCACCAATAAAGAAGTTGTAGATCAGGCGGTTGAGACCATTGAAGCTAAACTGGGCACAATTGATGGTTTAGTCAATAATGCAGGTTGGGATATTTTTAAACCATTCATTCAATCTACACCAGATGAATGGGAAAAACTGATCCAAATTAATTTGGTTGGTATGTTGAATATGCACCATGCCGTACTCAAAGGCATGGTAGAACGAAATAAGGGCGCTATTGTCAATATTGCTTCGGATGCGGCACGTGTAGGTTCTTCTGGTGAAGCTGTTTATGCTGCATGTAAAGGTGGATTACTTTCTTTTTCTAAAACTTTAGCTCGTGAACATTCTCGTAATAATATTACAGTCAATGTCATTTGCCCTGGACCAACAGATACAGCTTTATTGGCAGGTGTAACGCAAGGTGCAGCAAATCCTGAAAAACTTCGTGAAGCTTTTACTCGTGCCATTCCTTTAGGGCGTTTGGGGCAACCAGATGATCTTGCTTCATCTATCGCCTTTTTCTTAAGTGATGATGCAAGCTTTATTACGGGACAAGTATTAAGTGTTTCAGGTGGTTTAACCATGAATGGTTAAATGATAAATACAGTAAAAATATGGGTCTTGAGCAATAGAATATTCACCATTCAAGCCCACAATACAATCTAATAAATAAAGTTAAAAGCAGTTTCAAGGAAAGGAAAAAATCATGAATTTCGAAGATATTTTATATGAAGTACGTAACGGTGTAGCATGGATTATTATTAATCGCCCAGAAAAAATGAATGCATTTCGTGGTCAAACCTGTGATGAAATTATCCGTGCATTAAATAAAGCAGGTTATGACCGTCAGATCGGTGCCATTGTACTTGCAGGTGCGGGTGAGAAAGCCTTTTGTACTGGTGGTGATCAGTCTGCACATGATGGTAATTATGATGGACGTGGCACAATTGGTCTACCGATGGAAGAGTTACATAACGCGATTCGTGATGTGCCAAAACCTGTGATTGCTCGAGTACAAGGATATGCAATTGGTGGTGGTAACGTATTGGCAACTATTTGTGATTTAACGATTTGTTCTGAAAATGCAATTTTTGGACAGGTAGGTCCTAAAATGGGATCAGTTGATCCGGGTTATGGTACAGCTTTTCTTGCCCGTGTTGTTGGAGAGAAAAAAGCTCGTGAAATATGGTATATGTGCCGTCGTTATAAAGGGCAAGAAGCTGTTGAAATAGGCTTAGCAAATAAGTGTGTGCCTTCAGATCAGTTAGATGCAGAAGTACAGGCATGGGGTGAAGAACTTTGTGAGCGTAGCCCAACTGCTTTAGCAATTGCAAAACGTAGTTTCAATATGGATACCGCGCATCAGGCAGGCATTGCAGGCATGGGTATGTACGCATTAAAGCTATATTACGATACAGAAGAGTCACGTGAAGGTGTGAATGCGTTAAAGGAAAAACGTAAGCCAGAATTTCGTAAATTTTTTAAGTAAGGAATAAAATGATGAATAAAAATCCTTATATCACTGAAGATTTAGCATTTTTGGCAGAAACTGTAGATAAATTTGCGAAAAAATATATCGCTCCAGGTTTTTTAGAACGTGACCAAAGTCGTATTTTTGACCGTGCCTTGGTTAAAAAAATGGGAGAAATGGGTTTTATTGCACCTGAATTACCTGAGCAATATGGCGGTCAAGGTATGGGGCGATTAGCGGCAGGGGTGATTCATGAAGCGATTGCAAAAGCAGATTTGAGTTTTTCATATATTAATTTATTAGCCTCATTAAATGGGCAAATTTTAGCTGAACATGGGCAACCTGAAATTGTTGAACCTTGGCTGAAAAAACTCACAGCAGGCGAAGCAATCTTTTCTATAGGTTTAACTGAACCACGTGGTGGCTCAGATGCAGGAAGTTTGCGTTTAAAAATTGAGAGAGATGGTGATGACTACATATTAAATGGTGAAAAAACTTCAATCTCAGCCGCAGATCAAGCTGATGCTTCAGTCATTTTTGGTCGTACTGGCACAGTTGAATCTGGCGCACATGGGGTGACTGCTGTATTTGTACCAATGAATTTGCCGGGTATAAGCACAACACGTTTTGACTGTCATGGGCAGCGTGCGATTGGACGTGGATCTATATTTTTTGACAATGTTAGGGTGCCTGTTAGTCACCGTTTAGGAGATGAAAATAAAGGTTTTGTTCAAGTGATGCAGGGATTTGATTTTTCTCGGGCATTAATTGGTCTACAAGTATTAGCTGTCGCACGTGTTTCTTTAGATGAGGCATGGGAGTATGCAGCGCAACGAGAAGCATTTGGTAAACCATTAACTGCATTTCAAGGGGTTTCACATCCGTTGGCAGATTATGAAACTCAAGTTGAAGCAGCACGATTGCTCTGTTTACAGACATTATGGTTAAAAGACAAACACTTACCTCATACTGCCGAAGCAGGGATGTGTAAATGGTGGGGACCAAAATTAGCTTATGATGTCGTTCATCAATGTTTACTTACACTTGGACATGCAGGATATGACCGTGGAGTGATGGAACAGCGTATGCGAGATGTTTTAGGTTTTCAAATCGGCGATGGTACAGCACAGATTATGAAGACGATTATTGCAAGACATAAAGCAGGTCGTCAGGCTGTTCCAGCTTAATAAAAATATGTATTGCTTTTATTTTTCTTTTTAAATGTTCCAAATTTTTGGAGAAAATAAAGAGAAATAAGCGTGAAAGCTCATGCAATGTATCAAGTATCACCATGCAATATAAGACAACTACATAATTATAAATTGGAGTTATGAAATGGATTTCGATGCGGTTCTTTTACCACCACGTAAGGAAAAAATGTTACAGCAGGGATATTGGTTAAATACAACCATATTAGAGTCATTAAACCAAGCAGTACATCAAAATCCCGATAAAGTAGCTTTGGTGAGCTACAAAACTGAGGAGCAATCTGAAAAAAGTTTTACTTATCGTGAAATTTTGCATACAGCTCAGAAAATTGCTTTAGGTTTGAAAAACTTAGGTGTTCAAAAACAAGATATTGTTTCCTGTCAGTTACCCAATTGGTGGGAATTTACTTTACTTTATATCGCTTGTCGACGTATTGGTGCTGTTTTAAATCCCTTAATGCCAATTTTTAGAGAACGTGAACTTTCATTTATGTTGAAACATACAGAAAGTAAAGTGTTCATTGTGCCAAAAACTTTCCGTAAGTTTAATCATGAAAATTTAGCCTATCAATTACAGGAAAATATCAAAAGTCTTGAACATGTTATTGTCATTGGTGGAGAAGGTGAAAATAATTTTGAGACATGCTTATTAAATCATGGTCTAGATCATGATCCTCAGATGTTAGAAACACTGAATGATGTAAAAATCACAGCGGATGATGTTGCTCAACTGATATTTACTTCAGGAACTACAGGTGAACCAAAAGGGGTGATGCATACTGCAAATACTTTATTTTCTAATATTGTGCCTTATGCTAAACGCCTGAATTTAAATAAGGATGATGTCATTTTAATGGGATCACCTATGGCTCATCAGACTGGTTTTATGTATGGTCTAATTATGCCTATTTTATTGCAGGCAAAAGCTGTATTACAAGATGTATGGGATGTAAATACTGCGATTCATTTAATTCAAAAGTACCAAGTGAGCTTTACGATGGCTTCAACACCATTTTTAAATGATCTATCAGAAGCGGTATTAGATACACATCAATCTTTGGATAGTTTAAAACTTTTCCTTTGTGCAGGCGCTCCAATTCCTAGTACATTGGTTCAAAAAGCGCGTCAAAATATGGGAGTTAAAGTTATTTCTGCTTGGGGAATGACAGAGTGCGGTGCAGTGACGATGACACGCCCTGAAGATGATGATGAACGCTCATTTAACACTGACGGATTACCGCTGTCTGGTGTAGAAGTTAAAATTGTCGATGATCAGGGGCATCTATTAGCAGCAAATCAATCAGGTACGTTGATGATTCGCAGTTGTTCAAACTTTGGAGGATATCTTAAACGCGCTCATCTCAATGAAACAGATGAAGATGATTGGTTTGATACAGGTGATATTGCTTATCAAGACGAGAGAGGCTATATCCGTATTGCAGGTCGAAAAAAAGATGTGATTATTCGTGGTGGTGAAAATATACCTGTTGCTGAAGTTGAATCACTGATTTATTTGCATCCAGATATAGCGACGGTGGCTTTAGTGCCTTACCCAGATGAAAGAATGGGTGAGAAAGCATGTGCTATTGTCAAGCTAAAAGAAAATACAGAGCATATTGCATTGAAAGATTTGGTCGACTTTTTAAAACAGCATAATCTTGCAAATCAATACCTTCCTGAGCGTTTAGAAATATGGAATGATATTCCAATGACACCTTCAGGTAAAATTCAAAAATTTAAACTGCGTGAATTATTACAGCATGCTGACCAGACCTAAAACGGACTTGGTCTAAAATTTAACAGCAATAAACTCACCTCAAGTGATTTGATCAATATTTAAGTATTGATCAAATGGGGTTTGTTCGTGCTGAAAAACTAAAAATATTGAATAAAAGGAATTAAATAATGGAAAAGCATTTTGGTTTTTTCGTGAAAAGTACTATGAGTTTAACGCTCTTTATGTGTACAACATTTAGCTATGCTGAAATGACTTTGGAACAACAAGTTGCTCAATTGCAGCAGCAAATTCAAGAATTACAAATATTGATGCAACAGCAAAAAGCTGTAAATGATCAAATTGTAGCTGAAATACCCAAGATCCAAGAACATTCAATTGAAAATACTCCAGTAATAAAACATACGACTAAAGGTGATGCTTCATTTGAGTTATATGGCAACATTCGTGGAGACATGAGCTATCAGCGTAAAGGTCCAAGTACGATGTATAACCTGATTAGTGCTGTTCCTTTGAAAGGCACGGAAGCTGAACATAAAAATTCAAATAAATTCCAAAGCACATTAAATGCAACACGTTTTGGTTTTAACTTTAACACGCCAGTACAAGGAGATCATAAAATCGGTGGTAAAGTAGAAATGGATTTTTTTGGAGGATCTGGACGCGACACTTTCCGTATTCGCCATGCTTATATCACCTATGACCAATGGTTGTTGGGGCAAACGTGGTCTAACTTTAACGCTGTTGAATATTTTCCCGAAACTGTTGATGCTTCTTTAGCTGTGGGTGGTTCGTTAACGCGCGTTCCTCAAATTAAGTACTCTGTAGCTGTAGATCCAAAACTTAATTTTGCCTTGAGTCTGGAAGATTCAAAAGCAGAAACTGTAACTCGTACAGGAACGCAGAATTTTACGACCGATGCTGATGCAAAACTAAAATTACCTTCTATAACAGGTCGTATAAATTATAAATTTGATGATAAATCAATGCTTTCAGGGCGTCTATTTTTGACAGAAAAACGTACTAATCATGAAGCTAATGATACTTTTTTAGCATGGGGAGCAGCATTAGGAGGAAAATATCAAATTACAGAAAACACGTTGCTCCGCATGGATTATAATCACATTAAAGGGGATACCAAAAATTTGCTATGGTCTAATATGGCATATGTATTTGATGATCATGGTCAAATGCAAGCAAATGAATTTGATGCTTTAACCTTAGGGATTAGTCATAAAATTACCCCCAAATTACGTTCAACTTTAGGCTTTGGTTATATGCGTGCAGATGATGATAATACATTTGCAAACTTAGTTTATGGTGATGAAACGCAGAATAAGGCACTGAAACAAGGTTGGGTCAATGTATTTTATAATCCAGTGAAGCCTATCAATTTTGGTTTAGAATACATGTACGGTGAGCGTGAAACTTTTAATCATAAAAAAGGACTTGATAATCGTGTAAATTTCACCGCAATTTATGATTTTTAAAGTGATTCTGGTGGTGTGCTAAATCACATGTTGACTCAACTAGTTTATGGGAGAGTTGAAAATAAATAAAATAATATTTTATATATTTTCAATATCTTATGATCTTTGATTTAATTTTTGCATAAAATGCAATTCAAATGTTATTTGAAGCACTACCAGTCTTTTGTGTTTTAATTATCCAATGGATATTATGAAGGGTTCACTGAAAAATCTAATCAAAATTTAATGGTTCAATTGTTAATAAAATGAATATTTTGATCGACTGACATTGTATTAACAAATCAACAGCAGTCTATATTCACCTTCATTTTCAACAGGTGCTCTATGTACACAGGGTAATACTTGCTGTGTGGGATGATCCACAGCGAGTTTCCATAAATGACCTGTACCTAAATTAATCGGCAGAGCATCAGCTTGAGCTTCATAATGTAAATCAAAAAAATATTCTTCTAAAAAGTTTTCAAAACCATTTTCAGCTCCATCATACAAAGCTTTAAGTTTTGCTCTTATTTCAGGAATATAAATTTTTTGTTTAACTTGATGATTAGGTAAAATATCACTTGTAGGACCAAAATAGGTACATAAAAAAGTGTCTGTGGCTACAGGTGAACGATCAACATGATAAGAATATACATCAGTGGCGATAAAATCGAGTTCTTCATCTCGCTCATAATTTTTGAGTAAATTAAGAGAAGGAGAAGCACCAAAATCAGTAAGTTTTTGTATATCTTCTAAAATAATTTGCCTTGCTAATTTTCCATTTTCTGAAAGTTGAAGCGCTAAAAGATCATGGGTAGAAATTTCTGTAATATTCTCTTTTAATTTAAGTTTAGCGACAATTTCCTGAAAATCACCCATTAAATTTCTAGACCAACACATGGCATTGATATTTTCTGCAAAACTTGAATCAACAAGTTCAGTAAAACTAGAAACAACGCTAATTTGAGTATTTTCAGAAAACATATTTTTCCAGATGAGAATGCGATTGAATGTCTATAAACATAATAGGGTGAAATATAACGATAAACTTTAATTTAATCAATTCGCTCATTTTATAACTGATTTAATACCTTTTTAAGGCTATTTTTTGGTTGATAAATAGCCTAAGCAATATGGAAAATAATTAAAATTCAAAAAACACGATTTAAAACGTTATAAATTCACATTTAAGTTAAAACACGTCGAATCTTTAAAGTAGGAATAAATACATAATGACTCTCTTCTTTACCTTGATAATTTGCTAAATGGTAAAACTTTTTATCTGCTTGATAATAACTGATCATTTGCATACCCACACATTTCACTTCACGAATTTGTGAATTTATGCGGAATAAACGCTGTGAGGTAAGGGCAGAAAAAGCGCCAATTACACCATCATGATTATATATTTCTAAGCGATCAAAACGACCATTTTTATTTTTAGGTTTTATAACGACCTGTTTACGCACATCAAATAATGAATTTTGTGCCATATCTAATAAACGTTGACGTCCTTTTTCTTGCACAATTTCTGGATGAGATAAATAAATATCAGCCAAACTAAATTGCTCAAAATAGGTGATTTCATTAATTTGTGGTGCAGGTTCAAATGTTAATTTTTCAACAGCCTTTAAATACTGAGCAAGCTGTATATCATATTGTAAAAGCCAACGTTGATCTTGAGGCTGAATAATGGTTAAACTTTTTTTAGCTCGTGTTAAAGCCACATACATGGCACGAATTTGACTTTCATTATCGCTATCTCGTGTTTTTTTCCATTGATCGTAAATATAAACATGCTCATATTCGCAACCCTTTGCAGAATGATAAGTACTTAAAATCAGTCGATCCATGCGGTTTTGTTCAGGAGCAGTTTGCAAAGTTTCTAACAATTGTTGGCAACTTAAATTTTGATAGCCTTGTACACGTTGTTTAAGTATCCCCCAGCTTAAATCTTGTTTATTCCATCCACGACTTTCTAACCATTCATCTAAATATTGGCTCGCATCTCCCTCTATAATATCTAATGCAGGGCGTTGTGCTAAATCTGCAAATAAATGCTTAGCTAAAAAACTGTCTGATAAGTCTAAATTATCGCTTTTATTTAAGATTTGAAAACGAATACCTGCTTCTGTTAAAGCATGTTGTATGACTAATAATTCATTCCACTGACGTGCTAAAATCGCAAAATCTGACCATTGATTTTGATTTTTTCGATTTTTTAAATCCGATATTAACCAGCCAATTGCATCTAAACCATGTTTTTGTTGGTATTGCCCAAAGCGAATATTATTTTTAGTAGGATTATTTGGGCGTATTGCATGAGCTAAACCTTTTAACCGTTGTTCTGCAGGTAAACAATTTTGAATATATTGGTTAGCAAGTTCGATGACATCGCTTGGACTACGATAATTGTCTAATAAATAAAAAATATTTTCTTCGTCAATTTTAAAGTCTTCTTTAAAGTTCTGAATATATTTAATATTTGCGCCTCTAAAGCCATACAAGTTTTGGTCATCATCACCTACAGCCACTAAGAAACCTTGTTGATTAATTTCTCCTTGCTCATCAGGTTCTGCTTGCATACCTGCCAAGTGTGAAATTAATTGATATTGGACATCATCAATATCTTGAAATTCATCAACTAAAATATATTGAAAATATTGTGGTGTATCTGCTAAATACTGTACTGCTTGTTCAAGTAACCATTGATATTTATAATTTATATCTTGATTATAAGGTGCTTGATTTTCATGAATATTTGTTAAATAACGCGCTAAAGCATGGAAAGTGAAAATATGGATATTTAAGGCATATTCCATACCAATTAAATGCATTAAACGCTGACGGATTTCAAATACTGCCTGACTGTTATACGCTAAAATCAAGATTTTTTCTGGATCAATATTACGTAGCATAACTAAGTTCGCTACACGATGAACAATAATGGTTGTTTTGCCTGAGCCTGGACCTGCCAAAACTAACATCGCACGGCGAGTATCATCGGCAATAATATTACGTTGTATTTCATTTAAAAAATCTGGAAAAATTAATGCTTCATAATTCACAAGATGAGCTTGTTTTGCTTGTTCAGGATCATCTAGGTAACGTTTACACATATCCGTTAAATCTAGATTAAAATAATCATTAAGCATTTTTTTGCGTTGTTGTGGTTCTCTTAAAAGCCACGCTTTCATTAAATGTAAACGCCGATTGCGGTCTTGATAATGTTCTTCTAAATATTGATATGCAACTTTAGAATGTAAACGCTGTGCTGCATTTTCTGCGGGATAGTCAATGAAAAATATTTTTTGTGTATCATCATCTAAACGACTGACATTCAGCCAACCAAAACGTTGCATCATTTCTAAATGTTCTAAAAATAAATCGATTTCAAGATCATGTCTTTCTAAGAATGTATCAACATTGAGTTGATGACTGGTCTGAATATCATCAGGAAGTTCATCTACAATTAAGTTTAAACTGTGATGGAGATCTGCTAAGCCTTGTTTTGCTTCAGAAAGCCAATCTTTCCATGTATGTTCTTTATCACGTGATTCGACGCGTAAACTATATTTATTTTCTTTTAAATTGACTAATTTAAAGATTTTAAACAAATAAAAAATTTCTCGTGCTTTTACACGATATCCACGTTGTGTAAACCATGTATCTAAATGACGTAAATCAATGCGTGTTAAATCTTCAGGCGGGTAAGCTTGCCAACATTCTTGAATTGCTGTTAATGCTAAATCTTTCTCTTTAATTTTACGTTGTTGTAAATGAGCAAAACGATAGGCAAAACGAATTCTAACCTCACAAGACCAACGCGCACAGCCTAATTTTACCAACTGACGCACACCATTTAATAATTGGCGTACACTCATTCCTAAAGCGACAGATACTTCAGGTAAATATAATTTTACGTTTTGTTGATGTTGTAATAAAGGTGCTAAACGTTGATAAAGTTGAGCAGCTCGGGTGCTTGAAGTACGAGGAGCATCCAATAACTGCATGCTCAGCAAAGCAGGCAATTGATCTTTTTCAATCAATAAACGATAACGTTCTAATGCTAATAATAAGACTCGAATTTGGGTCACGAGTTCTTCATTTTCAAAAGATAAGTAGGGTTGCAGTTCTTCTGAACTAAACCAGCGTTCTTCAGGTGGGCGCTTTAATGTCGGTGCAATGACTTTTTGCCAACAGTCAGCTAAGACTTTATGTCCACCTAATTCACTTGCAATATTTTTACGTACTAAGCTTTCTAAGTCTTGATTATTCCAAAATAAAATGGCTTGACCTTGTTCCCCTTGCTTTCTGGCTGTACGTCCTATTTCTTGTAAATATGATTCTAGGTTATTCGGAGGTGTATAGTGAATGACAGTATGAATGTTAGCGCGATCAATGCCCATCCCAAAAGCATTGGTACAGATGACTACATCGAGTTGATGCTGTTTAAATTTTTCTAAAACTTCTTTCTTTTGTAATGCTGTTAAACGTGAATGATAAGCAGCAGTAATAAAACCTTGTTTTGCTAAATCTTCAGCAAACTCTTCTGTTTTATCTCGATTACGCACATAAATAAGTACAACAGGATGCGTTTGATCATCTGCAACCAATTCTACTGTTTCTTCTGTTTTTCGTTGTGGAAAAATCTGTTTTAAAATTTTTAAAATTTCAACTAAGCGATCTTCTCGTTCTAAATAACGGATATCGACTTTAATTTCATCTCGCCATACATTTTGAGTAGGTTCAACCATGACAGTTTCAAGAGGTACTTGTAAAAGATGTTGTAAAGGCTTGACCACTTCACGTTCAATTTCCTGTATCGCTCTTTGTGACGCTGTTGCTGTGACCAGCATTAATTGCGGTTGAGTCGCTATTTCAGCGCCTTGATAACATTTAGCAATGGATTGCCCTATACGCATAAAGTCAGGGCGAAAGTCTGTTCCCCATTGGCTAAATGTATGTGCTTCATCTACCACCCAGAGTGCAGGACGTCGACGTTGTAGCAAAGCTTGAATACTATGTGTACGTAATCGTTCAGGGCTAATATAGAGTAAATCAATACTACCCAACCAAATTTCTTCTAAAATACGTTGTTGTTCTTCATGACTTTGTCCTGAAATTAAACAAGCAGCGCGTTTCCCCCATGGATCAAGTTGTTGTAAACCTAAAATTTGATCTTCCATTAAGGCTTTTAATGGGGAAATAATGACAGTTAATTCACGTCTATAACGGCTCAATACAAAAGCAGGCAATTGGAAGGTCAAGCTTTTCCCGCCACCTGTTGGTAATAAACCCAGTGGCACTGCTAGTCCTTTAGCCAAAGTATTAATAATTTTCTCTTGCCCTGGACGCAAAGAATAACCAAATATATTTTGGCTTTCTGTATTAAAATCAATATGTTGAAATTGTTTATTTTCCCAGAAAATTTGCTCCGCAATAATAAAATTTTCACCATATTCTGATTTATCCATGAGCCATGATGGGCGACGACAACTCGGATGATCTAAATGCAGTATCCAATGTGCAAATGTAATTGCACCAATCCATGCTTTTTTGTCATGTGTTGGAATATTTTCGATATATTCCTTTAAGGTTTGTATATCGCCTTGAGGAACTAAAAGCTCATAGGCTGTACAATTTTCGCCTGTATAAGCTTGCGGTAAATATTGACAATCGGGTTGCTTTTGTTCGATCCACGCTGATATTTGAGGATGTATTTCTTGCTTCCAATAAGTACAAATTCTTTGATAAAGTTGATAAGTTTCTAAACAATCATATATAGGATTATTTTCACTATCAGGTGCTTTATAGATTTTGAGTAATGCATGTGATGGATGTTGAGGAAATACTAAATTTGATAGAATTAGAGTATCTAATGCTTTATTTTTTAATAAAAATTTTGCTGAATCAGCATGAATGGTATGATCAATCCACCATTTTAAATCAAATTGCACAATATTATGTCCTGCAACATAAGTCGCATTACATAAAATATGCATAACTATTTCTAAGTCACTTTCTTTAAAGGTCGCAGCATAAGGTTGTTGATCTATCACACACAGTAAAGCGCCTATTAATAACTCGTTATTATGTGGGTTGATTTCTAAATCAAACCATACGATCTGCTGACTAAAATAAGCAGATGCATAAGGTAAATCTATTTCCTTGATTATTGGTAACATTTAAAAAATCTCAACCCTATTTTCGTTGTAATATAACTTAAATATCACCGTTTTTTCATATATTTATCTATACTTTAGTGGATAAAAAATAGATATATTATATGTAATTTCAAAATTAAATTTTTTATATGATCATATTTTTTTAAAAAACAAAAGCTTATGGTTAATGGTAATTTGATTGAAGATTTTCATAAATCATACTTTTCTTTTTACTATATAAAATTTGATTGATTGATAAGCTCTAATTTTGATGGGATTTGTTTCATCACTATTCTTATGATTACTCAGGATGCGATTTTTCTCAGATATTAAATAAAAGAGCTAATAAGTTGATTAAAAAGACAAAAATAGAATAAATTTGAGATGGTCTTGCCTTTTTAGAACGGACAATCAAATATGATTTTCATGGAAATCATATTTTAATTCTAACTTGTATTTATATGTATATACCTTTGCTAAGCAAAAGAGTAAAATCTTTTTAAATTATTTGAGTTGAGTCATGTTATGTCAGAGCAAAAAAAAACCACACAGGATTTAGAACTGTTTATTGAGGAAAATAGTCCACTTCCTATTTATTTACGTGTTAAACAACTTATTACAACTAAAATTAATAAAGGTATTTGGATTGCAAATCAAAAAATTCCTTCAGAAAGTGAACTCGTAAAACAATTAGGCTGTAGTCGAATGACGATTAACCGTGCTTTACGTGAACTGACTGCTGAGGGTGTATTGGTTCGTGTTCAAGGGGTTGGATCTTTTGTTGCAGAAGAGCAAGGGCAAACTTCACTATTTCAAATTCATAATATTGCCGATGAAATTGCTGCAAGAAATCATGTACATCGTGCAGAGGTTTTAATTTTAGAAAATATTAAGGCAAATTCAATTCAAAGTTTACAAATGCAAGTACAAGAAGGACAACCTTTATTTCATTCAATTCTTGTACATTATGAAAATGATATTCCTGTACAAGTTGAAGATCGTTTAGTTAATTCATTTTTAGTTCCTGACTATTTAAAGCAGGATTTTACACAGGTCACACCAAATGCGTATTTAATGGCAAATGCACCAATTACAGAAGGTGAACATATCGTTAAAGCAGTTTTAGCATCTACTCAGGAAAGTAAATGGCTTAAAATTAATAAAACTGAACCTTGTTTATTTATTCAGCGTAGAACATGGTCTAATAAAAACTTGATTTCCAGTGCGCGTTTGATTTATCCGGGAAGTCGTTATCACTTAGAAGGTAAATTTACACCATGATTCAGGTATTAACAGCGCAGCAGTATAGAGAAATGCCGTGGAAAAACGGGCTAGGTGTAACTTTAGAAATTGCTCGTAGTCATGGTGAAGCTTTGGATGATTTTGATTGGCGTATTTCAATTGCTGATGTTAAAACCGCAGGTTCGTTTTCTTATTTTCCCAAGAAACAACGTGTACTTAGTATTTTGGAAGGTACAGGTTTAGCTTTAAAAATTGATCACAATAGACCTGTTAATATCTTGAAAAAAGAATTTATTTCTTTTCATGGCGAATGTGATGTATATGCTGAATTATTAGAAAATGAAATTCGAGATTTTAATCTAATTTATGATCCTGAAAAGTTTTCAGCACGTGTGCAATGGGTAAATCAGGCATCATTATTTTCTATTTTGAGTAATGCGCAGCAAGTGTTTGTATTTACGCATTCAAAAACACTTAAAATTAAAGTTAAGCAGCAAGAATTTGTTTTGAATACATTTGAAACTTTACATCTTGCAGATGAAATGAATATTTTAACTCAGTTGGACTTTGAATCTGAAGGTGGCTTTGATTTTTGTTTGATTGAACTATTTAGCAAATAATATCTGATCATAGAATTTTTTATAAATAATGTGTGATATTTATACAAATTAGGAGCTTTAGAGCATACTGATTGTAGCATCATATTTTAATTGTCTATATTGATAAATCTATTTTACATTGACTTATACAGTAAAAATTGAGCATAAATCTAAATTTTACTGTTTTTCAAAAGATGTATGACGAAAGTTGTACATCTTTTTTTTATTTAAAAATCATTAAGATAAAAAATAAATTAAATAAAGTATTTCAAAGTAAATTTTTATGTAGTATATATATGTATATACAAGTTAATACATATAGATTTTCATAGTGCTTTTGCTATGAAAAGATTTTTGAAAGGAAAGGAGTCTAATCATGACGACAAATAATCCACGTTACCGTGACATCGAAATTCGTGCGCCAAGAGGAACAACGTTAAATGCGAAAAGTTGGTTAACAGAAGCACCTTTACGTATGCTTATGAACAACCTCGATCCAGATGTTGCAGAAAATCCAAAAGAATTGGTGGTATATGGTGGTATTGGTCGTGCAGCACGTGATTGGGAATGTTTTGATAAAATCGTTGCAACACTAAAAAATCTTGAGGATGATGAAACTTTATTGGTTCAATCTGGTAAGCCAGTTGGTGTTTTCAAAACACATAAAGATGCTCCTCGTGTTTTAATCGCAAATTCAAATTTAGTACCACATTGGGCAACTTGGGAACATTTCAATGAACTTGATGCCAAAGGTTTGGCAATGTATGGTCAAATGACAGCAGGTTCTTGGATTTATATTGGTAGCCAAGGAATTGTTCAAGGTACATTTGAGACCTTTGTTGAAGCAGGTCGTCAACATTATAATGGTGACTTGACGGGTCGTTGGGTACTGACTGCTGGTTTAGGGGGCATGGGGGGAGCTCAGCCATTGGCTGCAACGCTTGCAGGTGCATGTTCATTAAACATTGAATGCCAACAAGTAAGTATCGATTTCCGTTTACGTACTCGCTATGTCGATGAACAAGCTGATGATTTAGATGATGCTTTAGCGCGTATCGCAAAATATACAGCTGAAGGTAAAGCAATTTCGATTGCACTGCATGGCAATGCTGCTGAAATTTTACCTGAGCTTGTACGTCGTGGTGTACGTCCAGATATGGTGACTGACCAAACAAGCGCTCACGATCCATTAAATGGTTATTTACCTATTGGCTGGACTTGGGAAGAATATAAAGAACGTGCTAAAACTGAGCCTCAAGTTGTTGTAAAAGCCGCAAAACAGTCTATGGCAAAGCATGTTCAAGCGATGCTTGATTTCCAAGCGCAAGGTATTCCAACATTTGACTATGGTAATAACATTCGTCAGATGGCTCAGGAAGAAGGTATAGAAAATGCCTTTGATTTCCCAGGTTTCGTTCCAGCTTATATTCGTCCATTGTTCTGCCGTGGTATTGGTCCATTCCGTTGGGCTGCACTTTCTGGTGATCCAGAAGATATCTATAAAACTGATGCAAAAGTAAAAGAACTTATTCCTGATGATGCTCATTTACATCACTGGTTAGATATGGCTCGTGAACGTATTAGTTTCCAAGGTTTACCCGCACGTATTTGTTGGGTAGGTCTAGGGCTTCGTGCAAAACTTGGTTTAGCATTTAACGAAATGGTTCGTAGTGGTGAATTATCTGCACCAATCGTAATTGGTCGTGATCATTTAGACTCTGGTTCTGTTTCTAGTCCAAACCGTGAAACTGAATCTATGCAAGATGGTTCAGATGCTGTTTCAGATTGGCCGTTACTCAATGCATTACTCAATACTGCTGGTGGTGCGACTTGGGTATCTTTACATCATGGTGGCGGTGTAGGCATGGGCTTCTCTCAGCATTCTGGTGTTGTAATTGTATGTGATGGTACTGATGAAGCAGCGGCACGTATTGCACGTGTATTAACGAATGACCCTGCTACAGGTGTTATGCGTCATGCTGATGCAGGTTATCAAATTGCCATTGATTGTGCGAAAGAACAAGGGCTGAATCTGCCAATGATTACAGGTTAATCCTATTTTTAGATGAAATTTTAGGTTGCTATTGACCGATCAGTAGCAGCTTTCTGAAATTGTAAATAAACAATTTCAATAAAGGATTCGTTTGTTTCCTAAAACATGAACAAAGAAAAAGTAAATCACGATACAGAGTTAGGTCAAAAGCCTAAGGTGGATGTTATGAAAAAACTTTGGCACAACTGTCATATTGCAACGATGCAGCATGGAAAATATTCCATCATTGAAAATGCAGCAATTGTGACTTTAGGGAATGTGATTCACTGGATTGGACCAGAACAAGATCTAGCATTCGATCAATATGATGAAACAGCCGATTTAAATCAAGCTTGGGTAACACCAGGTTTTATCGATTGTCATACACATAGTGTGTTTGGCGGAAATCGTAGCATCGAATTTGAAAAAAGATTACAAGGGATGAGTTACGCCGAAATTGCAGCGCAAGGTGGTGGCATTGCTAGCACAGTAAGAGCAACACGCGAAGCAAGTGAAGAACAGTTATTACTTAGCGCATTAAAACGTATCAAAAGTCTATTAAAAGATGGTGTAACCACCATTGAAATTAAGTCTGGATATGGACTTGATTATGAAAATGAAAGAAAAATGCTTCGTGTGATTCGTCAAATTTCACAGCATTTGCCTATTACAGTAAAAAGTACCTGCTTGGCAGCACATGCACTTCCACCAGAATATGAAGGGGAAAGTAATGCATACATTGAGTATATCTGTACAGAAATACTGCCAAAATTACATGAAGAAGGTTTAGTGGATGCTGTTGATGCATTTTGTGAATACTTGGCATTTTCACCTGAACAAGTTGAGCGAGTATTTCAGACGGCACAAAGTTTAGGACTTCCTATCAAAATTCATGCAGAACAATTATCAGCTTTATCAGGTTCAAGTTTAGCAGCACGTTATCAGGCATTATCAGCAGATCATTTAGAATATATTACCGAAGATGATGTTAAAGCAATGGCAGCATCAGGCACTGTTGCTGTGATCTTGCCAGGCGCATTTTATTTCTTAAGAGAAACTAAATTTCCACTGATTGATGTGTTGAAACAGCATCAAGTTCCAATTGCGCTATCAACAGATTTAAATCCAGGTACATCACCATGTTTATCTTTACGTTTGATGTTGAACATGGGCAGTACTATTTTCCGTTTAACACCTGAAGAAGCCTTAGCAGGTGTGACGATTTATGCAGCCAAAGCATTAGGGTTACAAGATACACATGGTAGTTTACAAGTCGGTAAAGTTGCGGACTTTATTGCTTGGGAAATTGAGCATCCATCTGAAATTACCTATTGGTTAGGTGGTGACTTGTCTAAACGTATTATTTATCAAGCTCAAGAATTGCAAATTTCATAAAGAGATTTATTTCCCTATTCATTTGAAATAATGATTTTTTGAGCTTAAGTATCCTGCTGTATAGAGATTTTAAAATGAGTAATACATTTCATTGGGATGGGCGTGATGATGGCACTGCGGTTAATCATAAGCGTATTTTTCAAGTGATTAATCAATCAGAATCAACCGAGTATAGTTTAATTGGTTTTGGTTCTGACGAAGGTGTACAACGTAATAAAGGTCGTATTGGCGCAGCAGAAGCACCAAATGCGATACGTAAGCAATTGGCAAATTTACCTGTGCATCAGACTATAAGCATTGCTGACCGTGGCGATGTTATTTGCCAACATGGTTTACTTGAAGAAGCACAAGCAGTACTAGCAGACCATGTTGCTCAAGCACTTGTGCAAGGTGAAAAGCCCATTGTATTGGGTGGTGGTCATGAAGTTGCTTATGGTAGTTTTAGTGGATTATTTCAGTATTTACGGACACATGAACCTGATAAAAATATTGGAATAATCAATTTTGATGCACATTTTGATTTAAGACAGGCTGATCAAGCATCGTCAGGTACACCATTTTTACAGGCAGCACAAAAGTCTAAAGAGCAGGGCAAATCATTTCATTACTTATGTATTGGGGTTGCAAAACATACAAATACTCAAGTCTTGTTTGAAACGGCTGATCGTTTAAATGCTGCTTATATTTTAGACCGTGATGTACAAGTTACACAGCTTGAAAGCTTAAAACAGAAAATCCAATCCTTTATTGATCAGGTTGACTATTTATATGTGACCATTGATTTGGATGTATTTGCTTCAAGTATTGCACCAGGTGTAAGTGCGCCAGCAGTGAAAGGCATTGATTTGGCTGTATTTGATCCATTAATTCAATTCATTAAAGATTCTGGAAAAATCAGAGTGTTTGATGTAGCTGAATGTAATCCAAAATTTGACTTGGACAATAAAACTGCCAAGTTGGCGGCTTATATTATTTTTAATTATATCTTCGATTAAAGCACTTAAAAGCTAGAAAACCTCTCCTTATACTCTCTTTATAAAGAGAAGGATTAAAGAATAGGGTTGAAGTTCTGAGCGAATCAACATTACACAACAGGGGCTTTTTACATTTTAGTTTTGAATCTGAGATTTATTAAAATAGATGAAAAATCGGTGTAAAAAGCTCATAAAATAATTTCACAAGGATGAAGCATGTCTAATTTATCGTATGTTCCAGAAAGTAATGGTGCATGGCAAACATATTTGGCACAAGTTGATCGTGTTGCACCATATTTGGAACATCTCAAAGACTATATCAATACTTTAAAGCGCCCAAAACGCGCTTTGATTGTAGATGTGCCCATTGTGATGGATGATGGCACAATTCGCCATTTTGAAGGTTATCGTGTGCAGCACAATTTATCTCGTGGACCAGGTAAGGGTGGGATTCGTTATCATCCAGATGTAGATTTAAATGAAGTGATGGCATTATCTGCTTGGATGACGATCAAGACCGCTGCGCTAAACTTACCATTTGGTGGCGCAAAAGGTGGTATTCGTGTTGATCCTCGATCATTATCACCACGTGAACTTGAGCGCTTGACGCGTCGTTATACCAGTGAAATTGGTCATATTATTGGTCCACAAAAAGATATTCCTGCACCAGATGTAGGAACTAATCCTAATGTTATGGGTTGGATTATGGATACCTATTCATCAGGTCAAGGTCATACAGTGACTGGTGTTGTGACGGGCAAGCCTGTACATTTAGGTGGTTCATTAGGGCGTATTAAAGCCACTGGTCGAGGTGTGTTTATTACAGGTCAACAAGTTGCACAAAAAATCAAATTACCTTTGGAAGGCGCAAAAGTTGCTGTACAAGGTTTTGGTAATGTCGGTAGTGAAGCAGCTTATTTATTTGCAAATGCAAAATCAAAAATTGTTGCTATTCAAGATCATACAGGAACGATTTTTCAGCCTGAAGGTATGGATGTTGAGGCATTAAAATTGCATTTAGCAGAACATCAAGGCGTAGCTGGCTTTGTGGGTGCAGAAGCAATCAGTAATGATCATTTTTGGGATGTTGAAATGGATATTCTTATTCCAGCAGCATTAGAAGGTCAAATTACTGTTGAAAGAGCAAAAAAACTGTCTGCAAAATTAGTGCTTGAAGGTGCAAATGGTCCGACGTATTTAGATGCAGATGACATTTTAATTGAACGAGGTATCACTGTTGTACCTGACGTAATTTGTAATGCGGGTGGTGTGACTGTGAGTTATTTTGAATGGGTTCAGGACATGGCAAGTTTGTTCTGGTCTGAAGAAGAAATTAATCAACGTCTGGATAAGTTGATGATTCAAGCAGTGAATGATGTCTGGAAAGCTGCAAATGAAAAAGTGTGTAGTCTACGGACAGCAGCCTATATTTTGGCATGTGAACGTATTCTACGTGCGCGTAAAGAACGCGGTATTTATCCAGGTTAATGACTTGGATGTAATTTAAAAACTCTCCCTAACTCCTTATTTTTTAAAAAATAGGGAGTTAATAGTTTTTTTCTTAATTCCTCTTTAAGAGAGTAGAAAACAAACCGTTTCTTCTAGTTTTTGTTAGAAAAAGAGAAGAATATACAAAAAGTAAAGGACTTTTTTCTATTGAAATCACATGAAAATGGAAATTCATGGACTTTACGAATGTAAAATTTGAACATCAGGACGAAAATATGAACATACAATTAGGCGATAAAATTGATATAAACACGTTTATTGAAATCGCTCGCTTTAAAAAGCAGATCGAATTCTCAGAACAGTATGTCAAACGTGTAAAAAAATCACGTGAAGTTCTTGAAGAAATGATGGCAAGTGATGAGTTGATGTATGGGATTACAACAGGTTTTGGTGCTTTATGTTCAGAGAAAATTTCACAAGAGCAAACCGCTGAATTACAAGAAAATCTAATTCTATCACACGCAGTTTCAGTTGGAGATCCGCTGAATGAAGAGCAAGCGCGTGCTTGTATGCTTATGATTTTGCAAAACTTAGGGCAAGGTTATAGCGGTGTCCGTTTCGAAGTTTTGGAAATGATTCGTCAATTTTTAAATTTAAATCTCATTCCTTGGATGCCAAAAGAAGGTTCAGTCGGATATTTAGCACCTGAAGCACATTTTGCACTGACTTTGATAGGTCGTGGGCGTATTTTTTATCAAGGAAAATTATGCACCGCAGTCGAAGTATTACAAGCAGAGAATATTCAGCCTATTCAACTACATGCGAAAGAGGGTTTGGCGCTGATTTCTGGAACGACCTCAACAACTGCACTAGGCGCTTTAGCTTTATATGATATGCAAAATGCAGCTAAATCGGCTGATATTATTGCAGCTTTAACTTTGGAGTCATTAGAAGGGATTTTAGTTGCATTTGATGAGCGTGTTATGAATGTGCGTCCGCATCCAGAGCAAGCCAAAACTGCTTCAAATATTCGTCGTTTACTTAAAGATTCAGAACTGGCATTACAACGTCATCCTATAAAATTGCAAGATGCACTATCGCTCAGATGTATTCCACAGTTGCATGGTGCAGCTAAAAAAGTCTTAAATGATGCTTTGGTGACGATCGAAATTGAGATGAATGCTTGCTGTGATAATCCAATTGTCTGGTATGACTTAGATTTAGATCAAAAAGAAATTATTTCTGCTTGTAATCCAGATTCATCGTATGTGGGGCTAGCGATGGACACAGCAGCCATCGCAGCGACAAATTTAGCAAAAATGTCTGAGCGTCGTAATAATCGTTTAATTGATGGTAGTTTATCTGGTTTTCCATCTTTTTTAATTAAACAACCTGGTTTAAATTCTGGTTTGATGATTCCGCAATATACACAAGCGGCATTATTAAATGATATGCGTATATTATCTCATCCTGCGACAATTGATAATACACCGACTTGTGGTAATCAAGAAGATTATGTGGCAATGGGATATAATGCCTCTAAAAAAGCGATTTCTGTTGTTGATAAGCTTGAATATATTTTGGCAATTGAGTTGTTATCTGCCTATTATAGCCAGCAATTTTTATTGGGAAATAAGAAGCATAGTTTAGCAGTTGAAAAAATTCTTGCTGAATTACAAAAAACGATTCAAGTTCCAGAAAAAGATGTCTATATTTTTCAGTTTATAACAGAGATCAAAAGCATGATTCATAATGGGACTTTAGTTTCGATTGTAGAAAATGTGATTGGTGAGCTAAATTAAGTATTATGGTTTGATCAGTAAAAAATCACGACATAAATTTTTTATTTCATAGGGATACAAATGTATCCCTATTTTTTTATTGTTATAGCAATTTTTTGTATAAAGTTATCATTGAAGATTTATTTATCAATATCATTTCCAAATGAAAAGCCTATATCCAAAATCTAATCAATAGTTTCTCTTATGATCTAGCATTAATTAATCGAATAAATACTTCATTGAGCCTAAGACTCAAGGGTATTTTTGGCTATCAGGCAAATATCAATAAAAGTAAACCTATTCTAAGACAGCATGCAAGGTTGTAGATGATCAAATATTTAGTTTCGACTTTATTTTTTATGCATAATAGCTTGTTTAAGCGCTGATTAAACTGTGTGGATTGGATTAGATAGTATGCTAGATATAATCGATACAGATGAAGCTTATAAATCAAAACTAAGAATTTTGATCGTCAATTTAATAACACATGTATGTTTGGTCATACTCAATAAGTTTATAAAATGAACTTAATTCTATGCTCAAGTTGCTACTTAAATTTGAGTAATTAAAAAGTAGTTTAGCTTTGAAAGCTTTCTGCAATAAAGCTGATATATGAGCTAATCGTATAAAACTTTAGTTTATATTTGTTTTTTAAGCGAATTGAATCTTTGTTTTTAATTTTTATAAACACATGTTTTTTAAAAATAAATATTTTAAATGATATTTTTTATATGTTTTTCCACTTAAAAAATCAATAAAAAACGTAAAAATCGTTCAAAAAAAACTACTAATTTCAAAAGAAATTTATTATGTTGTATATACATGTTAAATCATGTAGTGTTCAGTATGTAAAAACCAATCATTTTCTATGGATGAAATTAGCTTGGAATAGGGAGCTAAGGAATATTTTTATTTTAAAAATCCATATATGGATAAATTGAATGGTTTAGCTATATCTAAAGTTTGTAAATGATCTTTTGTATGGCTTAGAGGATGAAAAGATTTCATCAGCATGCGATCTAGATTTTTTAATGGACTTACTGCCACTAGATACAAAAGGATGAGTATATGGAAGATGTAAAAAAAGAGGAAAAAACGATACGTTGGGGGGTCTTTGCTCCAATGTTTTTATTTGTTTTTTCTGCGGTGATTTTAGGTATTTTTCATAGTGAAATGTTGATTGCCTTAACCAAAGATTTTTTTAATTGGTCGTTGCAAAGTTTTGGCTGGTTATATCAATGGATTTCAATTATTGCTCTTATTTTAGTGGGTGTAATAATGATATCGCGTTATGGAAACCTACGTATTGGCGGTAAAGATGCCCAAGCCAACATGAGTTTTGGGCGCTGGTTTGCAATGGCATTGAGTAGTGGTATTGCAACAGGTTTAATTACTTATGGTGCAAATGAGCCAATTATTTATTTTGGTAATATTTATGGTGAGTTGAATCATGTACCTGTTGAACCTCATACGCATTATGCTGCTATTTGGGCATTAGGTCGTTCATTTTATAATTGGGGTTTTATTCCTTATGCAATGTATACCTTATCAGGCTTAATCGCTGCTTATATGTATTTCAATAAAAAGCGTGGATTGACAGTATCTGCGACTTTAGAGCCGATATTAGGTCAATATGCCCAAAATAAATTTGTGGCAAATTTTATTGATGTATTTTCTACATTAGCGATTGTACTTGCTCTTGCATCAGGTTTAGGAACAGGTTTAACAGTTGTTGCTACAGGTTTGAAAATTGCTTATGGCATTCATATTACAACGACAGTATTTGTTGTATTAGGTGTAATGACAACAGCGTTATTCACATTCTCATCTTATTTAGGACTAGATAAAGGTTTTAAAGTTTTAGCAAATATAAAATCAAAAGTTTTATATTTCTTACTTATTCTTTTATTTATTACAGGTCCAACGATTTATATTCTAAAAACCTCAACAGCTGGAATGGCTGTATGGTTAGATAACTTCTTTTTATGGGGATTAGATCCAGGTGATATTGGTGGCGTCGAGTTAACACAATGGTGGACATTATTTGACTGGGCAATGTGGATTGCGTATGCACCATTGATGGGATTATTCCTTGCTATGATTGCTTATGGTCGTACATTAAAAGAATTTATTATTGTCAATTGGATTCTACCTTCTTGTTTTGCTTTGATTTGGTTTGCAATTTGGGGCGGAACCTCATTATATCTACAAGAAAGCAATGTTTTAAATCTAGTTCAAATTATTAAAGATAATGGTGCTGTATCTGGTTTATGGGCATTTTTACAACATCTTCCTTTTAAACTAGGTGTAGTGATTGTGCCATTAATTCTTGTACTTAGTTTATTTGCTTATGCTGTTGCTGCAAATAGCGTAACAACCACTATTGCAGGAA
Source organism: Acinetobacter sp. R933-2 (assembly GCF_030325485.1). NCBI lineage: Bacteria > Pseudomonadati > Pseudomonadota > Gammaproteobacteria > Moraxellales > Moraxellaceae > Acinetobacter > Acinetobacter sp. R933-2. Next base: position 14,929 of record NZ_JACAIJ010000014.1, on the reverse strand, counting down.
TGTGTACTAAAGATGTACCAATTGGTGAAGAAGCACCTGCTTATCAACGTATTATTTGGGGCACATTAATTGGATCAATTGCGATTATTATGAGTGTTTTTGGGGGTGGTGAGCAAGGGATTGATGGCATTAAGTTTTTAGCTGCATGCGGTGGTTTCTGCGTACTATTTATATTTATGTTGCAAGTGTTGTCGATTATTAAAATTTTCTTTTATGACAAACCTGTTGAGTAACACTCACTCGCTTTCTGATCAGATTGAATGGGCAGTCTGATCAGAAATTTCTCTTTTAAAATCAATTTTAAATTTTGACATTCGTTCTGGCGAAGAGCGAAGCTTTGTCAAAATAAAATACAATGATGCAGATACTTAGGGATTAAGTATGGATATTTTATCGAAATTTTTTATATATGCGGACTTATCATTAAAAGATGATAAATTAAAATTAGCTTCTGTTTTCTTATTTGCTTCCTCATGCTTTTTTTCAAGCTTGAGTTATGCTGATGATGTGGTAGAAGAAAGTTTAACACAGAAAAATCGTATAGATTTGGGTGGTGCTATACGAATGCGATTTGATTATGATCCTGACCGTGATATTCGAAAACTAAGTTTTGATACTGCAATTGTAAATTTAGATTTTTATTATGATCAATTCTCAGGGCATATTGAACATCGTATATTAGGTGGAGCATACCCTTATACTTATACTGATCATATTGGAGATATTAACTTCACAAAGAAAGCTTATTTAGAATATACAGTAGATAAAGAGCAAGCCATTCAAGTGGGTTTAAATCAAGTACCTATTGGTTTTCAGCCTTATTATACGAGTACTGTTATTGAATCTATAGCATATATTGCAGGGATTGAGGATTTATATCGCTTAGGTGTGAAATATGATTATAAAAATGAAAATCATGAATTTTTAGCAGCTTACTATGCTGCAAATCCTTGGCAAGGTAAGGGGACAAGTCGTGGTACTTACTATTCTAATCAGATTGTTTCAGCAGATGATAGTTTAGAAAATGGTACACATTATGAAGAGAAAGATGCTCTTGCAGTACAATATAATTATACTCAAAAAGCTGATCATTGGATTTCAAACTATGGTGTGTCAGGTTATTATTCAAAATTAAAATCAAAAAGTGATTTTGATGAAAATAATGGTGAACGGAAAGTCATTGGATTACATTATGGCTTAAATAATGATCGATTTAGTTTAAAATTAATTAGTTTATATAATCATATTGATACGCCATTCACTCAAACTACTTTAGGTTCTTATGATGGGACATTTAATATTGCCAATCAAGGTGTGATTAGTAGTATTGATATCAATTATAAAATTCCAAAATTAAATATAAAAGACATTAATGATTTTAATGTTTATGGGCATTATAGTCGTTATGACAAATCCAAAAAGGATTTCTTAGATTCACAGCAATTTGTGCTTGGGTCTGCATTTACTTTCAAAAAAAATATTTACATCGCTACAGAATGGTTATTTGGCAAAAATAATCCATATATTGGAGGAAGTGATTATGGGCAAAGCTTGGCTATTGGTGGAAGTAATCAATGGGAAAATCAAGTCAATATAAATATTGGATATTATTTTTAACTAAGAGCATAAATATAAGTCAACTATAGAGTTTATGCGCTATAGTTTTTTCAACTTTTATAGAAGATGTATTTTGTCTAGAATAAAATTTGCAATGCAAAATTTGAAGATTAGTCTAAATACATTCTTCTGTCACTAATAAGTATTTAATAGCTTATTTTTCCTTTATTTAGTCCGTCATAACTAAATCCTATTTAACTTGTTTTAATATATAAGCCTGAAAGGATAATTCATCTTGTAAACTGGGTTCAGCAATAGCAATCATGCGCTGAATACGTTGAGAAATAGACAAGCCACGTAAATCTGCAACACCATATTCAGTGACGATAAAACCGACATCGCTACGTGGTGTTGATACAGGACCTTGTAGCTGTGGTACGATCCTAGAGAATCCTTTACTTGAAGCAGGTAATGCGATAATAGAAGCACCATTTTGTGATTGATTGGCAGCACGAATAAAATCTAAAGCACCACCAACTGCGCCAACATAAGTTTGATTCAGTACCTCAGCATTGACTTGCCCTGTGAGATCAACCTCAATAGCCGAATTGATTGCAATAAATTGTTTGATTGCTGCCAGAACAGCAGGATGATGAGTATATTCTGTTGGACGGAGTTGTACTTCTACACGATTTTGAACAAATTGGTGTAATTGATGAGAACCAGTAATGAGTCCAGTGATGGTTTGACCACAATCAAAACTCTTTTTCTCATTTGTGATGACACCTGTTTGCATTAACTGTGCAACACCATCACTGATCATTCCTGAGTGAATACCTAAGTGTTGATGTTGGTCAAGTGCTTGTAAGATTGACTCAGGAATCGTTCCAAGTCCAATTTGTAAAGTCGAACCATCATCGATTAAAGAAGCTACATTTTTAGCAATCTTTTGTTCAGTTTCAGTAGCTAGGGTAAACCGTTTTGAGATAATTGGACGATCTGTATAAAGCATAAGATCAAAATCGTCTTCAGTTAAGTAGTCATTTGCATATACCCACGGTGCTTGTTGATTGACTTCTGCAATAACAACACGTGCCTGTCGAATTGCTGATCTTAAATAATCTTGTGCAAGGCTATAACTATATTGACCATGTGCATTTGCAGGAGATACTTGAATTAAAACCACATCAACTTTTAACTTTTGTTGCTCGATCAATGTCGGTAATTGTGAATAATGAAAGGGTAGAATATCTAAACAATGTTGTTGTGCCAACATACGATTATATCCAGCACCACAATAGCTAGAATATTGAATCTGATCTGAATATTCAGCTAAGCAAGTTGGATATTCTGAAATTCCTAAAAAGACATTAAATCGACCGATTTGTGCTCGATTTTGCATTAAATATTCTGTCAAAGTCGTTGGTTCGGCTTGTGCTTGTCCCCAAAGCACACAATCATTCGGAGCGATATACTCGGCTAGATTCAATTGTGTAATATCATAAATTTTTTTCATCTTTGAGCTTTACATTGAGTACCGTAGGTATAGAGGTGTGCATTGGATTTAGAACAATATCGTATGCTATTTTGTTTGCGATCATGCTGTGTTCAAGTCATGAAAATAGTTGGAAATATTGCCTAAAATTCAAATTAGTTCAGGCAATATTTCCATGATTCAATCAATGAAAAATTCAATTTTATGCTGATTCATGAGATTCGGCTGTATTAGACTCTTCAATCTTTTTTTGATGTGCTGTACCTATTTTACGTGGTGCTGTTTCTTTGATAAATAAACTGACAATCATACCCACCACAGTACCAACCAGACTTAGATAAAAAATATTTTGAATTCCATAATGTTCTGCAACTAAGCCCGACAGTACAGGGGCGATGCCACCACCAAAAATTTCACCTGCACCAACGACTAAGCCAATTGAAGATGCAACCAACCCAGCAGGTGCTGATTCTGCTGCAATTGGTCCTGAAAGTAGTGCAATTAAGCCTAAACTGAAAAAAGATAAGGCAAAAAGTAAAATAAATAAGCTTGAGATGGATGCTGCTGAATTGGCAAATAAAACAATAAAAATGGTAGAACCAAGAAAACTCAATACTGCACTTAAACGTCGACCGAACCAGTCGGAAAAGGCAGGTACAAGGAATTGACCAAGGAAGCCGCCAAAACCAATTGCAGACACCACAAAACCCATTTGTTGTACATTCAATTTAAGATAGTTTTCTAGGTATAACGGTACCATCGCACTGATCACAAAAACACAAGACATGGTGCAAAATAAGCCGATCATACTTAATAGAATATTACGGGTTTTTAGAATTACATACCAATTGACTTTTTCTTGTTTGGTTTCTTTTTTTTCAGTGATAAGTAGTTTACCACCCTGAGTTTGTTCAGGTTCTCGCAAAATGAAAAATAGAAAAATGACTAGAACAAAAACTGGAATCGCCACAACCCAAAATACCTCACGCCAAGAGGGCAAAAATAACATCAACTGTGTGGCAATAATAGGTCCTAAACCCAAACCAAACAATGCAAATCCACTTTGTTGCAAGCCTTGTAAAGTCCCACGGCGCGAAGGTTTTGCCGCTACAGCTGTTGCTGCAAAACTGGTTGGACAAAACGCACCTTCAGAAATACCCATCAAAGCCCGAATCAGAATTAAACTGGTCAATCCCATTGCAGCACCTGAAAAACCAGAAGCCAACGAAAAAATCACTAAAGAAATCAGTAAGATTTTACGATGCCCAATTTTGTCAGAAAGATGCCCTGAGAAAATCGAAAAAATTCCCCAAGTAATCCCTAACGCACCAAAGATTAGACCAACATCCTGATAATTAAGGGAGAGGTCTTTCATGATTGAAGGCAGGAGTGGTGCAATGATCCAACGGTCTAAACCGACCAAACCAAAACCTAAGGTCAGCAGTAAAACGATCTTCCATTCATAGGAAGTGTCCCATTTTTGAATATCCATATGTATTTCCTAATGATCATGAGTAAGCGTTCCTGTTACTCATTTACGTTTTTCTCGGAAATCGATTATAGAAAGATATTTTGTGCTTGATTGTTTGAAAATAACGAACATTCATGTCGAAAAAGTGCTTATTGTTCATTCGTTAAACATCCCTTAATTTTGAAATAGGAAATTTGCAAAGGGAACAACAAATGACTGCTTACACAACAAAATTTGGTAGTTTGAAAGACTACGAAAAAGGATCAATCCAAATTGTTCAGGGTGAAGCAACCAATTACGCTTTTTCAAATGTATTTGAAGTTGCTGAGCATGCAACAGCCTATGACAAAATTGTGGTAGGTCTCAATCAAAAGTATGTGATTGAAACTGTACGTGCTGAAGGTCAGTCAGTATGGTACACCGCTTCTCATGATGAGTTCGTGGTGGTGATGGATGGAGAAGTTCGTGTTGATTTCCTTAAGCTAAAAAGCACAGTGAATGTTGAAATAGAAGGAACACAGCTTGCTGGTGAACAACCTGATGGTACACCGATGGGTTATGTTGTACTCAAAAAAGGTCATCAAGCAATTTTACCAGCAGGTTCAGCTTATCGTTTTGAAGCAAATGATCCTTCTGTTTTATTAATCCAAACAATCAAGGGACCATTATCATTAGAAAAATGGTCAGAAATTTGTTTGAAATAATCATATTCAAGGAAGAATACTATGAATCAAATCGCACACATCGATCAAGTTGAAGTAACAGGCAAAGATGCTATTACGGGTTATCAGGCATTTAAACTGGGTAATTTCTCTATTACTCGTGATGAATATTTTGCCAAAGTCACATGGGCAGCGAAAGGTCAGGAACATTCTCACCTGATGTCTGTAGATGCCTTTTTACGTGCCATTATGCGTGATGTTGCATGGGGGTTTTTCTACGGCTGGGTCAACTTTGACCATGTCATTGGCACACAAAACCACTATGGTAGTGTAGATTTTTATGCAGGGACTTTTAATGGTGTATTAAAAGATGCTGGCGTGGATTATGTGGAAAATTTTGCTACACCTAAAATCATGGCAACTTTTAAAGCCATTTTACATGATTGGGTAAATGCAGGTTTTGATCCATTTGCTGCACCTGAAGAAACTGGTTCTGCATTTGGTCGTAAAAATGGTGAAAATATTGAAGCCATTGATCGTTACCGTATCGCGACTAAACGTATGCCAAGTTTAGAAGGGGATTCTCCACTTCGTGATGATCTGGAGATCAATCGTCAGTTTGCTGATGTAAATCAAGATGAGCCATTAATTCATTGTGAACCTGGTTTTGAAGGTCAATTAGGTGGTTTTAATTTATTTAAATACTTGTCGCGTTCGGATGTAACTTGGAACCCATCGGTGACTTCTGTGTGTAAAGCAAGCTTATTTTGCCCAACCACAGAAGAATATATTTTGCCTATTTTCCATGGCAATGACCGTGTTGAATGGTTTATGCAGTTCTCTGACGAAATCACTTGGGATATCGGCGATAAAGTCGATGGCGCGCCAATCGCTCGAATTGTCATGAAGCCAGGCGATATTTGTGCAATGCCAGCCAATATTCGTCACCAAGGTTATTCAACTAAACGTTCAATGTTATTGGTTTGGGAAAATGCAACGCCTGATTTACCAGAAAAATTTGCATCAGGTGAATTAGCTCCTTATCCAGTGGCGTTCTAATCTATCCATTCTCATTTAAACAGGGCGTGTTCTCGCCCTGTCATTTCTAAAATTTAGGTTAAATATGAATAATCAATTATTTATTAACGGGCAATTTGTGCCTGCAAAAAGTGGCAATACCATTGATGTATTAAACCCTGCCAATGGTGAATTGATTACCAAAATTGCAGCAGCAGAAGCCGAAGATATTGATCTTGCTGTTGAAGCGGCAAAAAATGCATTTCCTGCATGGTCTGAAATGCCAGCGGCTGAACGTGGACGATTATTATTAAAATTAGCTGATTTAATTGAAGAAAACTTAGAAGAACTCGCTCAATTAGAGTCTTTGGATACAGGTCATCCTATTCGTGATTCACGCCGTTTGGATGTTCCACGTACTGCAGCATGTTTCCGTTATTTTGGTGGTATTGCCGATAAAATTGAAGGTTCGGTCATTCCTGTTGAACAAGGTTTCTTAAACTATGTGGTACGTGAACCGATTGGTGTTGTTGGGCAAATTGTGCCTTGGAATTTCCCATTGATGTTTACTAGCTGGAAGCTTGGACCTGCTTTGGCTGCTGGAAATACAGTGGTTTTAAAACCTTCAGAAATTACGCCACTTTCAACGTTAAAAATTGCTGAACTGATTAAAAAAGCAGGTTTCCCAGATGGCGTTGTAAACGTCGTTCCTGGTTATGGGCAAACAGCAGGACAAAGCCTAGCTGAACACCCAGAAGTTGGGAAAATTGCGTTTACAGGTTCAACTCGCACAGGGCAAGGCATCATCAATGCGTCATCTTCAAACTTAAAGCGTGTTCAACTTGAACTGGGTGGTAAAGGTGCAAACATTGTCTTTGAAGATGCCAATATTGATGCAGCAGTGAATGGTGCAGCATGGGCGATTTTCCACAACCAAGGACAGGCGTGTATTGCAGGTTCACGTTTGGTCTTGCATGAAAATATTGCAGATGCGTTTTTAGAAAAATTTATTAAGCTTGCAGCTTCTATTCGTCTGGGTGATCCAATGGATCCAAATACAGAAATGGGTCCTTTAACCTCTGAAGCACACCGTAATAAAGTTCTGTCTTATACCCAGATTGCCAAAGAACAAGGCGGTAAAGTACTGCTTGGTGGTGAAGTTCCAGCCGATCCAGCCTTACAAAATGGTTTCTATGTGATGCCAACGATTGTTGAAGCACAACCTTTTGACCGCGTGGCGCAAGAAGAAGTCTTTGGTCCATTTGTTACTGTACTGCGCTTTAAAGATGATGCTGAAGCGCTCGAAATTGCCAACTGTACAGAATATGGTTTAGGCAGTGGTTTATGGACACAGAACATTCACCGTGCGCATAGCTTTGCTCGCAAAATTAAAGCTGGCATGTGCTGGATTAACAGTTATAAACGTGTGAATCCAGGTAGTCCGTTCGGTGGTATGGGTAAATCAGGTTACGGTCGTGAAATGGGCTTTGAGGCGATTCATGACTATACCGAAGCGAAATCGATCTGGGTCAATGTCGATGCAAAAATCCCGCCACATTTTCAGCGAGGTGAATAATGCAAATGTTTAATTACAAGGCTTTGCCAATCAACGTCCATTTTGGACGTGGGCGTGCCAAAGAAGTACACAGCATTCTCAATGAATACAATTTTCGTTCTGTGATGATCATCACCACACCTGAACAAGAAGCCGATGGTCAAAAATTAGCTGAACAACTGGGCAACCTCTGCGTCAGTGTTTATCCCAAAGCAGTTATGCATGTACCTGTAGAAGTGGCTGAACAAGCTATTCTTGAAGCCAAGCGTTTAAATGTAGATTGTTGTTTGGCGATCGGTGGTGGTTCAACGATTGGGTTGGCAAAGGCGATTGCTTTGAAAACTGCTTTGCCAATCGTGGCGATTCCAACAACTTACGCAGGCAGTGAAATGACGACTGTGTATGGTATGACGGAAAATCGTTTAAAAACGACAGGGAAGGACATCAAAGTTCTGCCTAAAGTGGTGATTTATGATCCTGAGTTAACACTGACACTGCCTGCAAAAATATCAGCTTGTTCAGGTATGAATGCTATGGCACATGCAGTGGAAGCCCTGTATGCACAGGATAAAAACCCGATTATCAGCCTGATGGCATTAGATTCGATCCGTGCTTTAAAAGATGCTCTGCCTGCTATTGTGCAAGATCCGACGGATATGGCTGCACGTGAAAAAGCAACTTATGGTGCTTGGTTAGCGGGTATTTGTTTGGGGTCTGTTGGCATGGCAATTCATCACAAAATTTGTCATACCTTGGGCGGAACTTACAACTTACCGCATGCTGAAGCACATGCCATCACGTTGGCATATTCAGTTCATTACAATCGTAATGCAGATGTTGCAGCAATGACGCAACTGGCACAGGCTTTGGGCGGAACAAGCCATGAGCAAGTAGGGCAATTGATTTATGAATTGAATCAAAAGCTGAATATTTCAATGGCATTGAAAGACATTGGTTTACCTGAAGAAGGTCCACAAACTGTGGCGAAAATCGTCTGTGACAGCCCGTACTACAACCCACGTGCATATGACTACGATGAGCTTGAGCAATTAATGCAACGTGCTTATTTAGGATTGCCGCCAAATTAATTTGGCGGTCATAACAAGGAGGGTGTCATATGTATCAGTTAACACAAGACGTAATCGATAGTTTTTCAAAGATTGAAAATGAACGACAGAAACATTTGATCACGACTTTGGCTGCAAAGTTGCATGAATATATTGAAGATGTGCAATTGAGTCAAAACGAGTGGGAAATGGCGATTGATTTTCTGACGCGTACAGGGCAAATGTGCCATGGACAGCGTCAGGAATATATTCTGCTTTCTGATGTGATGGGTGTCTCTATGTTGGTCGATGAAATCAATCATCATCAACATGAGAAACAAACACCAAGCACCGTTTTTGGTCCTTTCTTTATTCCAGAAATGCCTGTCCGTGACTACGGTGCTTCTATTGTTGAGCATGCAGATAGGGAAACGGAACAGCTCCCATTACTCATCACAGGTCGGGTCGTTGATCCCGACTTAAACCCGATTCAAAATGCCAAGATCGAAATTTGGCAAACTGCCGAAAATGGCATGTATTCAGGTCAGGATGCAGCACAACAATTGGGAAATTTAAGAGGCATCTTCTACAGTCAGGCTCAGGGGGAATATGCGATACAAAGTATTATTCCTGTGAGTTATCAGATTCCATCTGATGGACCTGTAGGTGAGTTATTGAATTTTTCAAAACGCCATTTTTGGCGACCTGCGCATATTCATTTCATGATTACAGCAGAAAATCACCATCGTTTAGTCACGCATTTGTTTTTAAAAGATGATCCATATTTGGAGTCGGACACTGTATTTGGGGTGAAAGACGCACTGGTTGTTGATTATCAACGTTGTGAATATTCAGCGGAAATAGAACAGAAATTCAATATAAATTCTGCCTATTACAAAGTGGATTATCAGTTTGTGTTGGCAAAGGAGCAGGCGTGATGTCAGCAAAAATTGCATTATGCCAAGTCCATGATTTTGAAAATAAATCTGTCAAGAAAGTTGCCCATCCCTCGAAAGCGGGGCTCAATCTCGTCCTGATTAAAAATGATCAGGATTTTTATGCTTATCATAATATCTGTCCACATTTTTCAGTGCAATTGGATAACGCCAAAGGGCAGTTTTTTACCTACGATAATCAATGGATTATGTGTGCCCATCATTCAGCGATGTTTGAGATCAAGACAGGTTTATGTATCGATGGACCATGCAAGGCGAACAGTTTAGTACAAGAGTCTGTTTATGTTGAAGATGGCAATATTTATCTACAAGATTGTTCGAAAAATATGAACATTTAATTCGTTTCTTTGCGATTTTGTTCTGCTTAAATTTTTATTACATTGACGTTTAGCAAGGATTTTGCTTAAACCTTACCATTATCAAGGATATGCTATGGTCATTAAAAAGTTAGCATTGGCGGCTGTATTTGTTCCCACTTTATTGAGTACCGCACTGGTTCAAGCTGAAAATGTGAAAAAACCGAATGTGTTGGTCATTGTGGCGGATGATTTAGGCTTTTCAGATACTGAGCCATTCGGCAGTGAAATCAAAACGCCAAATCTTAAAAAATTGGCAAATGATGGCGCGATCTTAACCAATTTTCATGCAGGTCCAACCTGTTCTGTGACCCGTTCAATGCTGTTGACTGGAAATGATAGTCACCAAGCTGGTTTAGGGACGATGGCTGAATATTTACAGCCTGAACAAAAAGGCAAGCCTGGGTATGAAGGTAAACTGAACCAGCAAGTGATGACCATGCCTGAGATTTTAAATGCTCAAGGCTATGTCTCATTTATGGCAGGTAAGTGGCATTTAGGTGCAACAGAAGACAGTAATCCTAAAGCACGAGGATTTACCAAATCATTCAGTCTAATGCCTGGTGGTGCAAGCCATATGGATGCAAGCCCAATGTTTCCGGGTAACTACAAAGCACGCTATTTGGAAGATGGCAAAGACGTGACCTTGCCTAAAGAATTTTACTCAACAGATTTCTATACAGACAAAATGCTGTCTTATTTGAAAAATGACCGTAAAAAGGATCAGCCATTCTTTGCTTATTTGGCATATACCGCACCACATTGGCCATTACAAGCACCAGATCAGTTTTTAGCGAAGTATAAAAACTCGTATAAAGAAGGTTATGAATATATTCGTAACCAACGTTTAAAACGCCAAATTGCTTTAGGTATTATGCCTAAAGGCACCGAAATCAATAATCCAATTGCATCAGCATTTCCAGCGTGGGATCAGTTAACCGCAGCGCAGAAAGCAGATCAAATTAAGACCATGCAAGTGTATGCAGCCATGATTGATAGCTTGGATTATAACATTGGACGCGTTATAGACTATCTGAAGCAAACAGGTGAATTGGATAATACTTTTATTTTGTTCATGTCAGATAATGGTGCTGAATCTGCAACACCTGAATCATTGGGAACCACTGAAGATAAAAATGGTATCCGTGAATGGGTTGATGCGAACTTTGATAACAGTATTGAAAATATGGGGAAAAAAGGTTCGTATGTAAACTTAGGTCCACAATGGGCTCAGGTTGCTTCAACACCACTGCCATATTTCAAGAGCTTTGTTGCCAATGGGGGTATTCGAGTTCCAGCAATTGTTCGCTATCCAAAAATGGTGCAGCATGGTCAGATTAAAACTGATTTAGTCCATGTAAAAGACTTTGTGCCAAGCGTGTTAGAACTGACAAAAACGCAACGCCCAAACAGTTTTAATGACCATCCAATTTTGCCTTTGGAAGGGATTTCATTCCTACCTATTTTCAATCAGCAAAAACTACCTGAACGTTCATTAGGTTGGGAGTTTAATACTCGTCGTGCCTTATACCGTGGTGACTGGGCTTTACAAATGCAAGCACCGCCGTATGGGACGGGCACTTGGGAATTGTATAACCGTACTCAAGACCAAAGCTTCATCAAAAATGTCGCAGACCAACATCCTGATATTGTGAAAAATTTAGCCAGTGAATGGGATAAATATGCACAGCATGTGGGCGTGGTTGAAGCACCTGTTCGTTATAAATATGGTCAAATGAATTGTTTTTATGACACCTGTATTGAACCTGAGTTCCTGAAAAACCTAGGTAAATAATAGGTAAATAAAATGGAAAATGGTCATTAAACTCAGTATTTCAGAGATTAATGACCATTTATTTCTGTTGATCAGAAATCACGTATTGTGTTTTAAATGATTGAAAATAGAGATCAAGGATGATGAATATTTTTAAACTTCTCACATTACCAACAGTTGCATTGGTACTCAACGCTTGTGGTGGGGCACCTACAGAAACACAGGATGTGACATTAGGTGGAAAAATACAATGCCAGCAATATTCAGGTTTACCGCACAATTGGTTAAAGCAACCTGAAGCAGGGATGGTGAAAATTCCGGGGGGAACTTTCCAGATTGGAAACAATCAAAGCTATCCTGAAGAACGAGCGTTATATAAAAGTGAGCGAATAGTTACTGATTTCTGGATGGATGAAACAGAAGTCACCAACGCGCAGTTTGAAAGCTTTGTTCAAGCTACAGGTTATATCACGGAAGCTGAAAAACAAGGCGAAGCTGCTGTATTTATACCCCCGCAAGGGCAAGTCAAAGAATTGGCTTGGTGGTCATTAGTTAAAGGTGCATTTTGGAAAAAACCTTGGGGACCAAATGCGAGTCGCCAGATTTTACCGAATGAACCTGTGCGTATGATTACCTTGAAAGATGCCATTGCGTATGCAGACTGGCTTGGGCATGAGCTCCCTACAGAGGAACAATGGGAATATGCGGCTAAAGGTTTTACTCAGGCACGAGATGTGAGTGCAGATCTGGAACATATAGATGCCAACGTTTGGCAAGGTGAGTTTCCTTATCAGAATGACAACAAAGATGGTTTTACTGATGTTGCACCTGTTGGATGTTTTAAAGCAAATGCCTTTGGTCTATATGACATGATTGGCAATGTCTGGGAATATACCAACAGTCCATTTACAGGTACACATGATGATCATATGGGCATGCACCAGTTAAAGTCAGAAGAAGCGCCTGTATTTAATCAATACACCATCAAAGGGGGATCGTTTCTGTGTGCATCGAATTACTGCATGCGTTACCGAGCTTCCGCGAGACATTCACAAGAAGCTGATTTAGGCATTAGTCATGTTGGTTTCAGGACTGTGAAAAAGATCAAATAACTGAAAAAATAATTTAATGGATTAAGCATGAACAAACAAATGACTGTGTTATTGCTCATTGCAATAGCTGCAGGGGCAAACTACGCCTCAGCAAAAGAGATCAACTTTGATGTAACCCTCAAAAATTTATATGCCAAACGTGATTTTGATGCAGCGAATCGAGCTTCGATTGGAAGTTGGAGTCAAGGTGTTATTGCCCGTGCAAATGGTCAACATGAATTTAGCGATGAAACAGCACTTTTGTATACAGGTTCATTGCAATACGCACAGCGCCTCAGTGAAGATAAACATCGCAATGATATGATTATTCCATTTGATCAAAATCGTCAGGAGCAGGCATCTGAATACAAAAAAATCGCAGGATCAGTGGGTGTAAAACACAAGCAACATCAAATCAGTTGGGGTGAACAATGGGTAGATACGCCTTTAGCGACAACGGATTATAGTCGACAGTTACTCACGATTTATCAAGGCTGGTTATATTCAGGGCAATTGAATCCGCAACTCAAAGTGGACGTGGGCTATTTAGATAAATTTTCACCAAGGAATGAAGAGAAATTTAGAAAAATCACAGTAAATAATCAGGAGTCAGATGGACTTACTTATCTGGATTTAAAATATAAAGCGTTGCAAGGGAACTTACAAACTCAGATTTTTTTAAGTGAATTGGAAGATTTATATAATCAATATTCTGTAGGGCTGCAATATAAGACACAGATGGATGATTTAAGATTTAACAGCAAATTCAGATATTATTATACGACTGAAAATGGTGCTGAATATTTAGGAAAAATTGATAACCAATATTTCGGTATATTACAAGAAGTCGCTTATGGTCCGAATACTTTCGGAATCGGATTACAAAAGATAGAGGGTAAAAGTGATTTTCCAATGTTGGATGGGGCTGTACCTGTGCTGAGCTATGTTAATTGGACACAAGGTACTTTTAACAAAGCCAATGAATTATCCTATCATTTTACGTTTAATCATGATGCCAGTTGGTTGCTTCCCGGTTTAAGCGTGATGGCACGTTATGTCGATGGACAAAACTACATGATCAAAGGGCAAAAAGGGTATGATGAAAGCGAACTTGATTTTATTGCAAATTATCGAGTGAATGAAGGTATGTTGAAAGGCTTGGGTTTCCAATGGCTCAATCTGAATTATAAAAATGATGTCCAAGGCAGTTATCAGGAAAATCGTTTCTTTACCACTTATACACTGAAATTTTAAAGCATGACTATTTTGAAATAGAGGGAATTTCCCTCTATTTTTATTTGATCGGTGTGGGTTGATAGGCAAATAATTTAACCGCATCGGTGGTTTTATTCCAAACAGATAAAGTTCGATTTTTTAACTGCATCGGAGCGCCTTGCAATAGTAAACTGGCTTCAAATACACCAAAAACCAATAGACTATCGGAATATTCCACAATATTTTCAATTTTATAATCAATGTTTTGATAAACATAAAACTGATTTTCTAATTTATCCATATAGCTTTGCAGTGTATCTACTCGAGCACTACTGTGCACATAAGTCAGAGCAGGGTCACAAAAGTTTTGAAAAGCAACATAGTCCTGATTAATCAATGCTTGGAAACGATTTTGTTCTGCTTTTTTGACCATCTCAATATAATTCATTGCATTTTGTCCTGTATGTGAAAAGCGTATTTTATTGGAGATCAGTGTGTTCATTTGTATTTAAAAGGGAAACAAATTGTTTGTAGAAATAGGATAATGAGCGCTAGGCGAATTAAATATACTAATGATAAGTTTTTGACTGTAGACACATGGACATGATTGACAAAAGTGTAATGCCTTTAGGAAATGTACTTTCACAAATCAAGGACGGTTCAACCGTCATGATTGGCGGTTTTGGTACGGCTGGACAACCTGCAGAACTGATCGATGGTTTGATTGAGCTCGG